>CADDYU010000009.1 GCA_902810705.1 Methylococcaceae bacterium | reverse complement strand
GCCCGGGGCATGGACTTGCCGCTCCAGATCCTGGACGCGCCTCTGTAGATCATCGATCAACGCATCGCGCTGTTCGATCTTAAGGAGCAGTTCGCGTATCGTCGGCGCGTTTTCGGCAGCGGTATTGCCAGGCTGTGGGAATCCGACGAGAGGTGCGGTGATCATCGCAGCGGCGGCGATGCCTTTATAGACCGGTCGAGACGAGGGCGTGACTGGCGCCATTACTCCTCCTTGAGTGGCAAGCTCCTTACTGAAGCATGACAAAGTCCCAATCGCGGGGGGCCAACTCATTAACCGGAGTTGCGCCATCCTTCCGTGCGACGACAAATCCAACTCGGCCGATCTCCGGATAGTCGATCCAAGCCTCCTCGAATTTCTCCATCCGCATGGTCCGGTTGCCCCAGGCTGGATCGGCGAGCAACACTCGGTCCCCGCGCAGGCCGCGGAACACCACGAAATGGTTATAGCCATGCAGGTTCAGTGCCACCATGATGGGTGCCTTCTCGATGAGGTTCTGCACTGTAAGCTTGCCGAAACCAATTCCTTCATAGCCGCGCTGCTCGACGTAGCGCTTGAGATCCAATAATGAAAATCCCTGACGGACACGGACGAGCTCAGGGTTCTTGATGTATTCCTTGCGCCGCATCAATCCCTTGGCGATTTCCTGCTCGGACACTCTATCGCCGTGCTGGTAATTGAGCAGCGTCGCCAGCGCCGCCGCGCCGCAACTAATGTCAAACTCCTGCACCACCACCCGGTCTCGGCGCATTTCGAGCAAGGACTTGACCGGCGGCCTGTGATCCTCTGCAAGGGCCAGCGCAGAAAGATCTGCCAAGAATATGAATGTCAATGCCGAAACTAGCCGGTGCAAGGTTCGCGGCTTCGGAGGATAAATCCGGCGGGCCGAATCGTTCCGCCTCGAGCCGGATGGCGGCCGGCCGCGCTCTTGCCCCATGGTTTTGAGCATGGAACGGGCTTGATAGAAATGCTCGGCCATGACTGCGCTCCCTTTTTTCTAGTCCCGATGTAACGCCATGCGAACGGGATTTTCTTCCTGAGCTCAGTATCTCGATCTAGGAATCTTGCAACTCGAAACCCGCGAGCACTGACGCCGGATTCGCCTCGAGGATGACACGGCCGGCGGTCCACCCGATCGAAAATTGGGCATAGGCGGGGCCTATCCAGGCATGATCTGCTTCAGATCGGACCCGTAATATCGGCGAGCCGGACCTCTTTAACTGGTGCTCATTGGAATGTGGATGTGAGCTGAAGCTCTGCCGGTGTTTTTGCGTTGACCTCATTCTCGGCTACCAATGAGGGCAGGCAAGGAAGGAGCTTAGAATGGCGCCTACGAAGAAACGCGCCTCTGGCTTCATGGGCTCTACTCCTGCTTGGAAACGAGACTAAAAGGAGCCCTCCGTCTATGCAAAGGGCTCCAAGCTAACATGCTTGTCGCCAAGCCTTATTAGTAGGAGGCTGAGATGCTGCCGCTATAGGAGCCGGTGCTATAGGGGCTCACATTGGTGGCGGTCAGGGTTTCCGTTAGGCAGTTATAGCTATAGCAGTCGGCGATAGCTTCTGCGTCTGCGAGCTGGCCCTGCACGTAGGTGCTGGAATACACATTCTTGTACTGGTTAAGATAACTATCGTTATAGGTATCGACGTATTTCGTGATGTTAGCGGTGGAGTAGATGCTCCCCGCAGTCACGCCATCCATCGAGGACTCGCTTAGGCGCATCGGTTCGTCGGCCTGGGCGATTCCGACACTGGTAACCATGGCGGCAGCGGCAAGCAGAGAGGTGAGAGAGATGATTTTCATGAATGTCTCCTTATCTGAAATACTCACAGTTAATTCCTTAAAGCCGGCCACAAGGCACATATTCTAAGAACGTGACTTGTGACCTGGCGCTGACAAGTATTACTCGTTCCGTTGTTTTTGGAAGTCCATAAATCGGTTAATGGACGTAAGTTATTTTGATACCAAAGAATAGGTATCATGAGCATCAAGAGACTTTGATCTCCTACTAAAGAGGCGGTTGCTACACCTTTGGTCTATGAGGGGCTTTTTGAGCATTTAGGATTTGTAAAATATCCGTATTAGATACACAAGAAGGTTACAGTTGCCCTTTTCTAACATATGCCCGTCAAGAGCGATAATTTCTATAGGCTAAATGAAATTAGATCTTAGGCATAAGATGGGCTGCATCCATTAGGTCAAATGAAACCTGCCCCGCAGTAGGTCACGCCAGATTATGCGGCTATCTTGGACTAATATTAGGAAGTTCAAAGCCGCATACCCTTTTGATCTTATTCAGGCAGGTGGGACAAGATAAGTGATTTATGAAACAAAAAGCTTGCATCCTAGACCCACCGTCCACTTTTACGGAGATGAGGGAGGGGTAATTGCAATTACATTGATAAATCCCAACGATTGGGAATAGCCCGGACCGGCAGTATCGATCGTCAAGCTTGTTTGTATTACTTTATCGCCTGAAGCGTCCGCAGTGGTCGAGACCGCCGTATTGATGTCCGATCCGCAGCAAGCTGTCGCTTGCCCCTTGCCTAGCCCGATGTCCACCACGTTATCAGGGCTGCTGATGATGAGCGTTGACGTTTGGGTGTTCGTATAAGCCTGATCGCCGCCCGCCGCTGCGACAGCGAAAACTCCTATCAGCACTTCCCCCGCCGTCACGGCATCCATCTGTGAGTCCGTCAGGCTTTGGGGTTCCGCTTGAGCGGCAGAAGTTACCGTAGCCAACGCGATTGACAAAATCAGTCTTCTTGTTTTCATGACAATCCTCAATGATTCCGACATTGTCTTAAATTTTTTAGTCGGCTTTCCCGTTCCGGAATCTTCTGAACACCGGGATCACAGCCACCCACCTAACGTATAGAAATATGCATCGGTCCGAGTTTAAGCCTAAAACCAATACTCGCCATAAAGGCCATCAGAACTGAATCGGGATCAACCGGATGCCGGCTCATAGCCATATGACATGCCGCAATCTATCCGGTATTGAGCAACTCCCCGATAGGGCTTAAAAGTACCATAATCGTCTCAGTAGACGAATATATGGAATCTCCCGCGGCGGTAGCTGTGAATCAATGGCCATGTTAATAGCGCTGCGGTGACCTCAATTCATCTCGGAATTCAACAAGCGTAAGACAGGAATAAAATAGAAAAATGCCGTGATTTGGGTTTAAGAATGAGCCATTTATCGTTTCCTCCTTAGTGTCTGACCGCTATGTCCTAAGTGGCCCTATTCCCTGACGGAATTATTCTCTATTAGAATTGTGGAGCCTGCTTCGAGAAAACTTTATTCAGCCCGAACGAGGCTCATGGTTATGAGCACTTGCTTGTCTCGCCTCCGTCATCTGTCAGAAAATTCAGCCATCGAATCCGAATAATGGCAATAGTATGATGCCCATCCACTTGATTTTCTAATAATATTAGTGCCAATTTTTGGTTAAATGATTTGTTGTCTGCGAGATTAGTACCTAATATCTGATTTGAAAAATTAAATTAAATAACTGAAGCGATTAAATTGATTAGAGTGATTGAGCGATTGAGGGAATAGAACAATTCAAAGGGAAAATGATACGGATTTCTTTCGGCCCCCACACGGTGGGCTGACTCGCAACAGGCGAATGCACCGCCCGGGTTAATGATTGCCATGCCGCCAGGCGTCAATCCGGCAGAGATCGTACTGCTGGAACAGGTGTGCCTTGTACCGAAAGCTTCCGAGATTAAGGTGATGTTAGGAGTGCCCGCTGTGATGCGATCCATTGCAATTGTTTTTTATTTTGGATCGGCTCCGCTCTAGTCGTGGTTTTGATCTCTACTGTGAAGACGATTCCAGTAAACTCAGGCTGTTACTTACCTATGCATAAGGCCTGAATTGAGTGAGAATTTTACAAGTCTACGGTGATTTTGGATGTTTTGGTGCGACGGGGCGATTACCTTTTGGTTGCATCGGGAATACTCCTTTAGGCTGGGAAGAACCCACTCGATACTCTTGCCGCGAAGGTATGAAACGCCTTTTATCCAAAACTCCCGTCACCTTGAATGAGCCACACCGCCTGAACTTGGCTCTTCCGTATTTCAGGTGGAGCAAATGAAATTCCGGCATGTTGTTAGCGATTGTGCCGCTACTGAACGGCGGGCGGGGCCAATTTTCCGTCATGTCGATCAGGAGAAGAGCCGCCCTCCAAAGTTAGGCTCGGAGCCTGCTCTGATCGAGGCTCTTTGCTTTCCGGCCATCGTGGGAGCCCTTCGGCCGAGAAGGGGGATGCCGCCGGACAACGCGCCTATGAGTCCGTTTTGCCGAGCCAGCGGCGGACGGTCAGGACGTACCACGCCACGAGTCCGGCGCTGCCCAGCACCAGCTCGGGAATGCGCTTGATCAGAGCCACGGCGAGCGCGGCCTGGGCATCGATGCCGTACAAGTGACCAAGCAGCAGAAAGCCCCCTTCCTGGATTCCCAGCGCGGCGGGTACGAGAAAAGCGGCGCCGCGCACGGCTTGGCCGAGGCTTTCCAACACGAGCGCTTCGGCGAGCGTCGGCGGCTGCCCCATGGCGGCGAGCGCGATCCAAACCTCGCCGACCCCGACGAACCAGGCCGCGACGTGAAAAAGAACGCATTTCGACACCGCCTGGGTGCGGCCGTAAATGGCGAGGAGATGGCTATGCAGCCCAAGATCGCTGTCGAACGAGGCCCTGGACCAGCGCGCCGTCCTGGCGAGCAGCCATCGTAAGAGTCGTTCGAACAAGCCATGCCGCTGCGCCAGGTAAAAGGCGCCGAGCGCCATTATCGCGACGAGAAGGCCCAGAGCAATCCATAGCGCGAAACGGCCACCCTTGCCGCCGGCTACGAGCACGACCAATCCGACTAGAGTAAACAGGACTTGCGTGGCGGCCTGAATCAGCAGATCAACCAGAATGCTGGCGCCGGCCAGGCCGCCGGCCACCCCGGAAATGGCGAGCAGCCGTGCGCCGATCAAGTCGCCGCCCACGGCGGCAACCGGCAGCAGGTCATTGATCGACTCGCGGATCCAGCGCAGAAGAATGAACCAGCCGTGTCCGAGCTTCGTAAACGGGCGCACGATCACGCCCCAGCTGATTCCGAGGAGAATAAAGATCACCGCTCGAATCGACACGATGCCGACGAGCCCCCAGCCGGCATCGGCGACCCCGTCGAAAACCGCGGCCGCATCGTGGGAGACAATCAGCCAGATCGCCAGGAGCAATCCAGCCAAAGCAGCGAGGAGGAGTCCTTTTTTGAGGAGTAAATGCCTGCGGCTCTGCGCCTTAATAACGGCGATCGAGGCGAGTTCGGGGTCGGTCGAGTCCAATTCGTCGGCGCTCCTGTGCAGCTTATTTGTTTAGGCTTAGAGGGAAAACTTCGGTTTTTATCGGCCAAGACCCCGCTCGGCGGCGAGCTTTCGGGAGTGGGCTTCTATCGGAAGCCTTGTCGGCGCTGTCCGGAAGCTTCAGAGCGTTCGCTCCACCGGTTTCGGCGAGAACTTCGGCCCATCTCATATTCCTGACCCTGTGAGCTGCCGCTCGTGGTCGGCCCTCTTGTCAGTCAATCCGGTACAAGGGTAGGATGCGCCGCCGAAAAAAAAGCCGCCTCTGCCCGGGAGGCGGCCTGGCAGTTATCCTGACCCCTGTTCTTGTACCGGAGACCCTATGTGGCCCATGAGCTTTGAAATCTTCGAATCCTCTAGACCCTTGATCGCTGCCGTCTTGACCACCTTCGGCTTGATCGTGCTGAGCCGTCTTTTCCCCGCCTTTGATCGTATGACAGAACATCCTTCTTCCGGCCTTGTCGTCGCCTATGACATTTGCTTGGCGATCTCTTTGGCCTTTACTTTCAGCTCCTTTCTCGCAGGCCTGGGATTTGTGTAATCCGATGCATGCACGCCCCTAGCATGGAACTCTACAGGGCGGTTAGGAGGGAATGAAATAGATCTACCGATACCCTAAGCTACCTTAGGGTAGGACGGGCAAGGACTGTGAGTTAAGGCATTGAGGAAGAGCGTAATGGCGTCACAATTCCTTGCCACCGGGCTCCTTGACATCCAGAGGTTCCGAACTATTTTGAAACCACTGGAGCAAATTTTGCTCCAGTGAGGGAACGCCCGCTTGACGGCTTTCAAGGAGTCTAAGCGCAGCGTTGTCTCACCCAAGCAAAATCCATTCGTTAACCGATGCTGTCGAGGGAACCATGCCTAAATCCTTACGTACCCTATTAGCATTCATTCTCTTCCTCTTTGCTCAGGTGCTGCTCGCCGAGCCTTTGAACATCAACACGGCCACGGCCGAGCAGCTTGACGAGACTCTAACCGGCGTGGGCAAGGCAAAGGCGCAGGCCATCGTTCAAGACCGAGAGAAGAATGGCAACTTCAAATCGGTCGACGACTTGAGCCGGGTGAAAGGAATTGGCCCCGCCATCATAGAAAAGAACCGCAGCAAAATCACCGCCGAAGCCGAGGCACCGGCGCCGGCGGGCTCCACAACGCCCGCGCCGCCACCGGCCCAGCCGGCACCGCCTGGCAAGTCTCCTTGAACGTTAGCTTCAGATCGTAAAAAGGCTCCCTAACCGGAGCCTTTTTTAATAGCCTAGCCGAATATTTAATTTCATAAGAAATCGGCAAGGTTTCATGGCTAAAATGTAGGAGAGCCTTTTTACACTACTCAGTCAGGGATAACTCAACGAATGAAAAGAGTCGTCAAGAAAGCCGTATTTCCGGTCGCGGGCTTGGGCACAAGGTTCCTTCCGGCCACCAAGGCCAGCCCCAAGGAAATGCTACCCGTTGTGGACAAGCCTTTAATCCAGTACGCCGTGGAGGAAGCGATCGCGGCCGGCGTCGATACCCTGGTGTTCGTCACCAGCCGGACCAAGCGGGCCATCGAGGATCATTTCGATAAGGCGTACGAGCTGGAAACGGAACTGGCCAACCGTGGCAAGTCGGAGCTTTTGAATATCCTGCAGAATATTGTTCCTCCCCATGTAAGCTGCGTTTACATCCGCCAGGCGGAAGCCCTGGGCTTGGGGCACGCCGTCAATTGCGCGCGGCAGGTGATCGGCGACGAGCCGTTTGCCGTCATTCTCGCCGACGATTTGATCGACGATGGCCGCGATGGGTGTCTGTCCCAGATGGTCCAGGTGTTCGAGGAGCGGCGTTGCTCGGTGCTGGGGGTGGAGCGCATCGACCCCTCGGAAACCCAAAGCTACGGCATCGTCCAGGCCAATCCCGTTCAGGACCGCTTGAGCCAGCTGGAAAGCATCGTTGAAAAGCCCAAGCCGGCGGATGCGCCGTCCAATCTGGCCGTCGTGGGACGCTACATTCTGACGCCGGCCATTTTCGACAAGCTGGACAAGGTGACGAGAGGCGCCGGAGGAGAAATACAGCTGACCGATGGAATTGCCGCCTTGCTCCGGGAAGAATCGGTGTTGGCGTATGAATTTCTTGGCAAGCGATACGACTGCGGCTCGAAATTGGGCTATCTGATGGCGACCATCGAGCAAGGCTTGAAGCACGACGAGCTAAAGGAAGGCTTCAAGGCTTATTTGGCCCGTCTTAAACTGGACTGAGAAGAGTACTAGATGGCCGTGTGAGCGGCGCATGTTGGTTACGGCGGGACTCACCCTAGCGCCGGGAGATTTTTTCGGCTCTCCCGGCGCTTTGATGCGTCGGACCAGAGTTGAGGGCGATGGAGCGCCGCCGCTGATTCCCCGTCGTGCGGCAACAGCGGCAACTCTTTAGAAGACCTATCAAGCCAAGGCTTGTTTGAGCCGCGCCAACGCCTTCTCCAGGTTGGCCATACTGGTGGCGATGGACAGTCGCATGTGGCCCGGCGCGCCGAAGGCCGAGCCCGGCACCACGGCGACGCCGCCCTGCTCGATCAAGTACTCCGCCAATCCCAGATCGTCGGACACGCCCGACAGGCGTTCGATCGCGCCCTGAACATTGGGCAGCACATAAAAGGTGCCGTCGGTTTCCAGGCAATCTATGCCGGGGATGGCGTTCAACTCCCGCACCACGTAATCGTGCCGCGCCTTGAAGGCTTTCACCATCTCGCCGATGAAAGATTGATCTCCGTTCAGGGCCGTTTCGGCGGCGACTTGCGAGATCGACGTCGGGTTGGAGGTGCTTTGCGACTGAATATTGCCCATGGCCTCGATCAGCTTCAAGGGTCCCGCCGCGTAGCCGATCCGCCAACCGGTCATGGAATAGGCCTTCGATACGCCGTTGAGGACCATGGTGCGGTCGTAAAGGTCCGGACAGACATTCAGGAGATTCACGAAGCTGCCGGACTTCCAGACGATGTGCTCGTACATATCGTCCGTGGCGATAACGATGTCCGGGTGCTTGCGTAGCACGTCGCTCAAGGCCTTCAATTCATCCGCATCATAGGCCATGCCGGTGGGATTGGAGGGGCTGTTGATGACGAACAGCCGGGTTTGGGCGGTAATGGCGGCCTCGAGCTGGTCGGGCGTGATTTTGAACTTCTGCGATTGCGGCGCGTCGATGATGACAGGCTTGGCGCCGGCCAGCAGCACCATATCCGGGTAGGACACCCAATAAGGCGCCGGAATGATGGCCTCGTCGCCGGGATTCAGCAGGGCCTGGGCAAGATTATAGAAACTCTGCTTGCCACCGCAGGAAATCAAGATTTGTTTAGGATCGTATTCCAGCCCGTTCTCCCGCTTGAATTTGGCAGCCACGGCCTTTCTCAAGCTGGGCGTGCCTTCCACCGCCGTGTATTTGGTAAAGCCGGCCTGAATCGCTTGAATGGCGGCCTGCTTGATGTGTTCCGGGGTATCGAAATCGGGTTCGCCGGCGCCGAGGCCCACGATGTCCTTGCCGGCGGCGCGCATGGCGGCGGCGCGGGCTGTGACGGCGAGGGTAGGGGAGGGCTTGATGGACTGTACGCGGTCGGAAAGTCTAATGTTCATCGTTAGTTGAGAGGAGAGTGAGCGGTGATAACCAAAGGGCCGAAGAAAATGATACTCGATGAATTCCTGCCCCTGAACCCGCTGAAGGGGAAAAGTTTGGTCTTGCAGAGCCATTTCCAACCGTCGGGCGATCAGCCCGAGGCCATTCGCCAATTGGTCGAGGGACTGAACGATGGTCTGTTGCATCAGACTTTACTGGGCGTGACCGGCTCCGGCAAAACCTTCACCATCGCTAACGTCGTCGCCGCGATCCAGCGGCCCACCCTGATCCTCGCTCCCAACAAGACCCTCGCGGCCCAGCTCTACGGCGAGATGAAAGAGTTCTTCCCGGAGAACTCCGTCGAGTATTTCGTTTCCTATTACGACTACTATCAGCCCGAAGCCTATGTCCCTTCCTCCGATACGTACATTCAGAAGGATGCTTCCCTCAACGAGCATATCGAGCAGATGCGGCTTTCCGCCACCAAGGCCCTGATCGAGCGGCGCGACACGGTGATCGTGGCGACGGTCTCATCCATCTATGGCCTCGGCGAGCCGGCGTCGTATTTCAGCATGGTGCTGCATCTCGTCCGGGGGGACCTGATCAGCCAGCGCACCATTCTTCGCCGCCTGGCCGAACTGCAATATACCCGCAACGATACCGAACTGCGCCGCGCGACTTATCGGGTGCGCGGGGACGTGATCGATGTGTTCCCGGCGGAATCCGAGAAGGAAGCTTTACGCATCGAGCTCTTCGATGACGAGATCGAACGCCTGTCCTTGTTCGATCCCCTGACCGGCGAAATCCTCTCCCGCATCGCCCGCTACACGGTCTATCCCAAGACCCACTATGCCACGCCGCGGGAAAAAATCCTGGAGGCTATGGACCAGATCAAGGCCGACCTCAAGCTTAGGCTCGAAGAACTGCGCCGCCAGAACAAGCTGGTGGAGGCCCAGCGCCTGGAACAGCGCACCCTCTTCGATTTGGAGATCATGCAGGAGGTGGGCTATTGTTCCGGGATCGAAAATTATTCCCGCTATCTCTCCGGGCGGGCGCCCGGCGAACCGCCGCCGACCCTGTTCGATTATCTGCCGGCCGATGCCCTCCTCGTAGTGGACGAAAGCCACGTCACCATCCCGCAACTCGGCGCCATGTACCGGGGCGATCGGTCGCGCAAGGAAACCCTGGTGGAGTATGGTTTCCGTCTGCCTTCCGCCCTAGACAACCGGCCCTTGCAGTTCGAGGAGTTCGAGGCCCGCGCGCCCCAGCGCATCTACATCTCGGCGACGCCGGGACCTTATGAGCTTAAGCATTCCGGCGCGGTAGTCGAACAGGTGGTGCGGCCCACCGGGCTCGTGGACCCGGAAGTGGAAATCCGTCCGGCCCTGAGCCAGGTGGAGGACCTGTTGTCGGAAATCCGCGAGCGTATCCGCAAGGATGAGCGGGTTTTAGTAACCACCCTCACCAAGCGCATGGCCGAGGACCTGACCGAATACCTGTACGAGCACGATATCGCCGTGCGATATCTGCACTCGGACGTGGAGACCGTGGAGCGGGTCGAGATCATCCGGGATCTTCGGCTCGGCAAGTTCGACGTGCTGGTCGGCATTAACCTGCTTAGGGAGGGGCTGGACATTCCGGAAGTCTCCCTGGTCGCCATACTGGACGCCGACAAGGAGGGTTTCCTGCGCTCCACCGTGTCGCTGATTCAGACCATCGGCCGCGCCGCGCGCAACATTCACGGCAAGGCCATCCTCTACGCCGACACCGTCACCGGCTCGATCCAGCGCGCCGTGGACGAGACCGAGCGCCGCCGGGCCAGGCAGCTCGACTACAACCGGCGCCTGGGTCTGACGCCCAAGGGCATCGTCAAGCGGGTGACCGATATCCTGGAAGTGCCGATACCGGGCGCCACGCCCGGGATACAGAAAAAGCCGCTGGTGAAAGTGGCCGAGAAGAGCGCCGATTACCAGGCCGTCAAACCCGCCGAAGCGGCCAAGCTGGTCAAGCAGCTGGAGGAAAAAATGTATGCCTGCGCCCGCGAGTTGGAATTCGAGGAGGCCGCTCGATTGCGGGATGAGATTCGAAAGATACAGGCGGAAGTTTTCGCTGCTTAAGAAAGTTCCGTTTGTCTGGCGACTGGAAAAAGACTGTTCAGCCTTCGAGCATCCTGCGCGTTCCATGGCTTGCCCCACTCCGTGCCTCCAACAGGCATAATAGTCGTCTCGAATCTCGTCCATTGTTTCTAGTTCGATCCGAACAAGCCGAGGAGTCATGTCCGTAATTCACCACGCTTTGGTCCTGAATCTGCATCAGCCGCCCGGCAATCTGGAACACCTGCTCGTGGAGCAGCCGTGGGAGGCCCGCGAAATTCTTTATGCCTACGATCGCATCCCACGCTATCTCTGGGGTTACGAGGATGTCGCGCGGGTGCACCTGTCCCTGTCCGGAACCCTGCTCGAAACCCTGTCCAGTCCCGATTTTCAGGCCAAGGTCTATGGCATCGTCGATTGCGGCTCGCTGCTCTGGCATCTCCAGAACGAACGCATCATCGATATTCTGGGGACCGGCTACTACCACCCGGTATTGCCGCTAATTCCGGAAGCCGACCGTCCCGAGCACCTGTCTCGCTGGCAGGGCATCGCCCGACATCTGTTCTGGCGCAATGAGTTTCAAGGTTTCTGGCCGCCGGAAATGGGTTTCACGATGGAGCTCATTCCCTTGCTCAAGCGTTTCGGCTATCGCTACGTAATCGTCGACAGCGAGCACGTGGAAGCGGTCACGCCGATGGGCTGGCATGAACTCCGCTATCGGCCGCACATCGCGCGCTACGGGGATGAGGAAATCATCGTGGTCGTGCGCGATCGGGAGCTTTCCGACGCCCAGGAATCGGGCATGGATTACATTTGGTTCGTCAAAGAAGTGGCTCAGCGCACCCAATGGTGCGACTTCGAGCCGCTGGTGACCACCTGCACGGATGGCGAGAACGGCGGCTGGTTTCGGAACACCAACAGCGACGTCAACTTCTGGGGCGCGTTCTACAAGCAGCTGCTGGAAGAAGCCCGGGACGACGGGCTCATCCGCCCGATCTTCATCGAAGATTACCTGGATCGGCATGGTGCTCAGGGCGAAGTGCTGGTAAAAACGGGCGCCTGGAATACCGGTTGGCACCACGGCAGGGATTTCCTGCAGTGGACCGGTTCGCAAGCTCAGAAGGATTCGCTAGCCCGAGTCCAGGCGGTGAGCACGGCGGTCCACGAGGCCATGCAGGAAGCTACCGATCGGGAGCTGGGAGACCAGGAGCGAAGGGTGTTGGAAGACGCTTATTGGCGGCTGTTGCGGGCCGAGACCAGTTGCAATTTTTATTGGGGCGAGGATTGGGTGCATCGAGCCCACACCGATCTGGATGCCGCGGAGACGACCTTGCAGCGGTTCCGAGCCAAGAAATATTCCATCGACGGCGATCCCGGCTGGCACTCGATATGATCATGTGGTCCGCCAGACGCGGACGGCTGGTGAACCGAGCTAAGCCGGCTGTCCTTAGCTCAGGGCTTACGACCGCCTTGCGTCTCCCGGCCTTCTAATTCCCGATCAGTTCGAAGGCGTTGCCGTCCGGGTCGCGGCAAAATAAAGCCGGACGACCTGAATGGCTCAGGGTATAGGCGATGCCGGCCTGATCCAGGAGGGCTTTGCAATCTTCGAGATCGTCCACCATCAAGGCGATGTGACGGTCCCGCCCGCCATGCTCCGGCCGCCGCAAGCCCTGCTCAGGACTCGGCAAGGCCAGCAGGTGAATTTGCTGCGGTCCGATCTCGTACCAAACGCCCTCGAAACTCATGGGCGGCCGTTTGGGGCTCGGCGTCAAACCCAAAATCCTCTCGTAAAAACGCCGCGCCCGCTGGAGATCGCTCACGACCAGGGAAGTATGGTGAAAGGCGGTGATTTTCATGGGCGTATTCTACAGGCAAACCGAGAGCGCTCTGAAAGCCTTTCGGCGCCTCGGGGCGAATGACCTGCTCGGGTCGGCCAAATCCGCCGTTCTATCGTCGGCCTTTCCCGCTTGCCGGATCATGCCAGCCAGGACCCGTGCCGCCGCAGGGCCTCGGCCGGGGTTCGCGCTTCGGATTCGGTCAGCGGGCGCTCGCGGGCGAAGCGCAGCAGTTCCGGGCGCTGGCCCGCCGCCGAGGCCTCGGCCGCCGACCTGAGGACCGGCAGCCGATGCGGGTTGTACTCGTGGCGGATTTTCGCCACATCCTGGATGCGCCTCTGCGTTTCCAGGCCGGCGGCAGGGATGTTCTTGCGCTTGGCCCGGTGGCGGAGCCCGCCGACGGGTTCTCGAGGCGTTCGGCCGGCTTGGAATGCTTGTTGTTGGTCCTGGAAAACTTCAAGAATAAAGAACGTGGATGGCGGAGGGTTCCGCCGGAAGCCATGCCGGAATTCCTTTTCCGGCTGGGCTTCGAATCCATGCCGAGTTATGGCCGGTCAGGCCTTAAACTTAGGCCATGCCTATCAAGGCGGGGCTGTAAAGCTTGAAGTCGCGGCGCTTTCTCTTTGAACAAGTCTCGAAGAATCCTCGAACCCATGAGCCGCTTTCAGGAATTTTCGAGCGATGAGGAGCTTGGGGCATCCGCCCAGCCAGTCTGCACGCTCTTCTCTGAAGGCCTCGGTTTCAAGCGGGCAACAAAAAACCCGCAAGGCGGGTTTCTCGGATTTTGGCGGACTTCTCCAGGCTTTCAATTGGCGGAGAGAGAGGGATTCGAACCCTCGATACGGTTTTGCCGTATACACGATTTCCAGTCGTGCGCCTTCGACCACTCGGCCACCTCTCCAAGAGCCGCACATTATAAAGGACCCGCCCGTGCCTGTCAGCTTTTGGCTTGTTTGGATCCCTAGTTTCAAACGATGAATCAGGGATAGAAAATGAAGAACAAATAGCTGATGAACAGCATCAGGTGCACCTCGCCTTGTAACAGGTTGGCGCGGCCGCTCGCGAGGGTGATCAAGGAGATGAACAAGGTCGCGTAGAGCAAGGTGGTATTGACGCCATCCAACCCCAACATCAAGGCATGCCCTTGCATTCCCGCTCCGATGAGCACGGCGGGAACGGTCAGGGCGACAGTGGACAGCGTCGAGCCGAAGCAGATATTCACCGCCCGCTGCATGCGATCGGCTAAGGCCGCCCGATAAGCGCTCAAGCCCTCCGGCGCGAGGACCAGTCCCGCCACGATCAAACCACCGAGCGCCGCCGGGGCATGCAGCGTCTCGATGCCGAAGTCGATGAAGCCGCCCAAATGCTCGGCCAGCAGGATGATAGGGACAATCGCCAGAATCAAGCCGACGGTCGAGCGGAGAAGGGCGCCTTGGCTTGCGGGAAGCGGGTGGAACGGCGTTGTCTCGAGCGTGGAATCCTCCCGGTCTTGAAGGGGATGATCGAACAGGGACTTGTGCCGGGTGCTCTGGAGCAGCAGGAACAAGCCGTAGACTACGACGCACAGCGCGCCGAGGAAGGCTTCCTGCTGAGGCGCGAGGGTCGACGCCGAAGCTGAATGGGTATAATTGGGAATGACCAGCAAGACCAGCGACAGCGGCGCGATCAAGTGAAGAAACGAGAGCGCGCCGCGCAAATTGAAAGATTGTTCCAGATGATGCCAGCCGCCCGCCGTTAGGGAAATTCCCACCAGGCCGTTCAACACCACCATCAGGGTCGCGAACACCGTGTCGCGCAGCAAGGTTGGATTCTGCCGTCCCGTCAGCATGATCATCAACATCAAGCTGACTTCGATGGCGCTTGCGGTAAGCGTCAGTACCAAGGTCCCGAAGGGCTCTCCAAGGAGTTCCGCCAAATGATCGGCGTGCCGGACCACCGCGAATACGCAGCCCAGCATCGCGATGAAAATCAGGGTGGCGGAGGCGATCGCGATTAGCCCCGAGGCCGGGGACAGCGATTCGGGAAAAGCCGTGACGCCTATCCATATCAGCCAGCAGGCCAGAACGAAGGCATGGCGGGACACAAGAACAGCGGTTGTGGCGATGGCTTTCACTGAGATTTGGCGGTTCAAGGATGAGCGAGGACGGTCGTGTGGAAGCACGGCGGAGATTGGCGGGTAGCAATCTCATGCCGTCGGAGTAAAATATTTAGTCTTTTCGGATATTATTTCAGGCCAAGAACTTTGCGGCCAAGGACAAATCAAGCGGAAGATAGCCTATGAAAGATCTGCCTGACATGGTGGCGGTCACCCACAACCGGTACAACACGGACGATTTACGCATCCGTGAAATCAAGGAGGTCATACCACCGCGTGATGTCCACGAGGAGTTTCCCATCACTCAAAAAGCGGCCTTGACGACGTTGCGGGCGCGACAGGGGATTCATGGCCTTCTTTCGGGCGAGGACGATCGGCTGCTGGTCATTATCGGGCCCTGCTCCATCCACGATCCCGAGGCTGCGGTCGAGTACGCGCGCCGCCTTCTGGAAGTCAAGCGCCGCTTGGATGGCGAACTGCTTATCGTCATGCGGGTGTATTTCGAGAAGCCGCGCACCACGGTCGGCTGGAAGGGGCTGATCAACGACCCCGATCTGGATGAAAGCTTCAACATCAACAAGGGCTTGCGGCTGGCCCGGAAACTCCTGCTCGACCTGAACGAACTGGGCCTGCCGGCGGCCACGGAATACCTGGACCTCATCACTCCGCAATACGTCTCCGATCTCATCGCCTGGGGCGCCATTGGCGCCCGTACCACGGAGAGCCAGGTGCATCGGGAGTTGGCCTCGGGCCTCTCCTGTCCGGTCGGTTTCAAGAACGCCACCGATGGCGGCTTCAAGGTGGCCATCGACGCCATCGGCGCGGCGCGGCGCCCGCATCACTTTCTGTCCCTGACCAAGGCCGGCCACTCGGCCATTTTTTCCACCACCGGTAACGAGGACAGCCATATCATCCTGCGCGGCGGCAAGCAGCCGAACTATGGTGCGGACAGCGTGAACGCGGTGGCCGAGGCCTTGAAAGGGGCGGGATTGCCGCCCAACGTCATGATCGACTTCAGTCATGCCAACAGCCTGAAGGACTACCAACGCCAGATTCAGGTGGGCCGGGACGTGGGTGAACAGATCGCGGCGGGCGACCGACGGATTTTCGGCGTCATGATCGAGAGCCATCTCAATCCCGGCCATCAGAAGCTGGAACCGGGCAAGGCCCTGGCCTACGGCGTCAGCATTACCGATGCCTGTATCGGCTGGGACGACAGCGAAGCCTTGCTGGAAAACCTGGCGCAGGCCGTGGTGCAACGCCGCCGGCGGACAGGGCCTCGGGAACTTTAGGCCACGATCCAATGACCATGTGGGTATTTCCAACTGATTTTGTGTAGAATCGCTCGCTCGATTTTTCGCTTCGGATCTTGTTCGAACCGTGGAAAATATTACGGGTCGAATGGCCAATTCTCTGACATGGCTTTAACGATAAGGAGACCTTAAGATGAGCGTACTAGTCGGTAAACCAGCCCCTGATTTCACCGCCGCCGCCGTGCTCGGCGACGGCAGCATCGTGGAGAGCTACACCTTGTCCGAACAGACCCAGGGCAAATACGTGGCGATCGTCTTTTATCCTTTGGACTTCACCTTCGTTTGCCCGACGGAGCTGATCGCGCTGAACCATCGCCTGGCCGAATTCAAGAACCGCAATGTGGAAGTTCTGGGCGTGTCCGTGGATTCTCAGTTCACCCATTCCGCTTGGCGCAATACCCCCGTGGACAAGGGCGGTATCGGTCCGGTCGGCTACACCTTGATCGCGGATATCAGCCACGCGATTTGCAAGGCGTACGATGTGGAAGCAGAGGGCGCGTCGGTGGCGTACCGCGGCACTTTCCTCATCGATAGGAGCGGCATCGTCCGTCATCAGGTGGTGAACGATCTGCCTCTGGGCCGCAACTTCGACGAACTTCTCCGCGTCGTCGATGCCCTGCAGTTTGTTGAAGAGCATGGTGAAGTCTGCCCGGCCGGCTGGAACAAGGGTCAGAAGGGCTTTTCGCCCACCGCGGAAGGCGTGGCGTCTTTCCTCAGCGAACATTCGGAACGGCTGTAAAGGCCGAAAATCCTTAGAAACTCCAACGTTTTCGATACCAAAACGCGCTATGGGACGATTCGCCCATAGCGCGTTTTTTGTGGCCTATCGATCGAGGGTGACCGACGTGGGGGCTTTCCGCAGTAAAAACACATGAACTAGGAAGGCCACGAGAGCCCCGACGAAAACCGACGAAAAGCCCAAAACGGTGGCCATCGCCGTTCCATTTTGGGCGTGGAGCGAATTGATCCAGGGCTTAGCGACCATAAGGCTCCAGATAAAATTCGGAATGTAGTACGCGATGAGCCCCGCGAACGCCCACTGGAAAGCGGGCAGACCGCGCGCCTCCGCGCTGCGATAGAACCAATAGGCAATCAATATCGCGACGATGCCGCCAATCATAGTTCCTCCTCGAAGGGTATTGTTGTAAGTTGAATCGCCCGCGCGCTGCCCAAGCCAGGGCATCTAAGAGACTGATCTCAATGCCCGAAGTTGCAGCCGACTTTCCGAATTCCCCCATCACCCTCCATGTTTTTGGGGCGCGGCTGAACTCATGTGGGCTCTTGCGTTACGCGCATTGCTCCACTCGGGCGTGATCCGTTCCATCAGATAGCCGAGGCAATCCTGCCGGATGATTTGCTCGTCCAGGGTCAGCATGGAAGGCATTACGTTTTTTTTCAACACCAATTGGCCATCGCGAATTGCGAAATAATCGTTGGCTACATCCCGCCCGGTTTCATCAAAAGCCTGGATGGGAAGCCGGCGAAGCCCGTTTCCGAGGGTGCCCAGCGTCGTGCCGGCGGCGAGATCGGTGAAGTTCAGGTGATCGAGATCGTTCCCCAACCGTAGATCCCGAGCGCTGTTATCGAACCCGAACGCGCAGTCCTCGCGCACCGTAATCTGGGCGACCGTATGGTAAAGATCAATGGCTTCGGAAGCGACTGGATGATCCGGAATTTCCGTCAGGTGCAGGCAGGCCTCTAGAAATTCGGAGGCATGTTCGGCGCCGCGCCGGTGCCCGGGCTTGCCGCATTCCAATGTCACCGCCGGGCATACGGCGGCGAGGGCGGCGGCTTGGGTGCCTTTCGGATGGGTGAAATAGATCACCAGCCTCCCGAACAAGGACGCCAATTGGAGAAACTGGGGCTCTAGCC
This sequence comes from Methylococcaceae bacterium, assembly GCA_902810705.1. Lineage (GTDB taxonomy): Bacteria > Pseudomonadota > Gammaproteobacteria > Methylococcales > Methylococcaceae > CADDYU01. The sequence goes on along the minus strand of CADDYU010000009.1, from coordinate 33,661 downwards.
GATTGACGCAGGCGTAATGGGGATTCAGGCCGGTATTGTTGTGGATGTCAACGCTGGCGAAGGCCCGCCGCCGGGCCATCGTTTCGGTGACGAAAGCCATCAGCGCCGTCTCGGTGCAGGGCTCGTGACGTGTCCCCGGCCAAACCCTATTGAAATCCGGCTGGCCCTCCAAGCGGCGATGCCCGTGCCTAGCGGCCTCGATGTTGCCGAAGAAGATGGACAAGGCCCGGGGCAGGGGTCGCGTGGCGTATTTTCTCAGCACCTGTTGAACCGCTTCCAAGCCGGTGGTCTCGTTGCCGTGTAGGAGGACCGAGACGAAGAGGGGCTTATCCTGCCGGCCGGGCAAATGGATGAGCGTGGGACGCGGCAGAAGGGTGTGCAGGCGATCGGCGGAAACGTCCAGCAGGCCCTCGGGCAGAGTGTCCAACTCAAGGGGGCGGGTGGCGGGCATCACAGCGGCCATTGATGTACGGGTTCTCCAGTGCGTTGCAGGTTCAGGTATTCGCGGGTCAGAGCGGTGAAGTCCTTCGGATGCCGGGCGATGAAGCGGCGCTGCCATTCGCTGCCGGTCCGCCCCGAGACGGCGCGCCGCTCGATGATGCCAAGATAGCGGCAGATGTCCGCCTCGTCCAGCCGCAGCCGTCGCAGCCCGGCCTCGGCCTCGGGCAAGAGTTCATCCAGCAGCCAGGCGCCCAGCCGCCGTTTATCGCCGCTAGGCCAGGCCACACTGGCGTTCAAGCCATGGCGCGCCGCCTGATAGAAATTGTCCTTGGCGAGCGCGAAGGGAATCTCGCGCTCCAGACCCCGCGTCGCGAAACTCTCGGCGAGCCCATAGAAGAGCGCCGCGTTGGCGATCATGTCCACGAGGCTCGGGCCCGCCGGAATGACGCGATGCTCGATGCGGACATGGGGAGTGCTGTTCGGATCGAAGCCCACCACGGCCCGGTTCCAGCGCCAGATGGTGCCGTTGTGCAGGCGCAGGTGACCGAACTGATCCGGCGGCGTATCCGACGCGATGGGCAGCAGCACCGGAAAATGGTCGAGATTTTCCTCGAACACCTCGGCGATGCTGTGCTGAGCGTATCCCGTGCCGAAACTCACCCGATGCAAAGGCCCCCGGGAAGCGCCCTGGAAACCGCCCGCATCCACCGCCTGCTCGAACAGCGGGATGCGGGTTTCCGCCCAAAGATCCTTGCCGAACAGGAAAGGCGAGTTCGCCGCCACGCCCACCACCGGCGCCGAGGCCAGAATCGCCGCGTTGTAATATCTCGGCACCGAATCCTGCGGCACCTGCAGATGGATTTGAAAGGACGTGGCGGCGGCTTCCAGCATCACATCGTCATGCAAGCTCGCCAGATGCTCGTGCCCGGAAATTTCCAGCTTCAACGGCTGCCGCTGCCGGGCTTCGAAAATTTGCTCGTTCAAGGCGCGGAACCGGTTCATGGCGGACATATGGCTCAGATTCAGCACGGCTTCCCGGACGGTGGGCAAGATGCCGACGGCGAGAAGATGGATGCCCAGGGATTCCGCCGTCTGGCCGGCCTTGGTCCAGATACCCTCGAGAGCTGCATGCAATTCGGACAGCACCGCGGCTTTGAGCCCGAGCGGGTGGGTGTTGAATTCCACGTTGAACCGGGCCAGTTCCGGGCAGGCCATTCGGTCGTCCAAAGCGGCGAGGAACTCGGCATTGCGCGGCGCGGGATTCATGTGGGCATCCACCAGCCATGCCTCCAATTCGATGCCCGTGATGGGGCCCTCGGACGAGCACCGGCTCTCCCGGATCGCGCGGGCGAGCCGCTGGGTCTCATCGCGCAGGCAATCGCCGAACCGCTTGAACTCCGCCTCGGAGAAATGTGCTTTGCCGATTTCCTGTCCCATAATGCGTGGCGGAAAATTATTGGTTAGTGGTTAGGTCCTCTGAACATGCCATGGATTCGCGCCGTCCAGAGGACGGTCATGCGGATCGGCCTGCCTTATTCGACCGATTCCCAGGCTATTCCGCTCCTGAGGCCGGGGAGGGCGCCCGATTCCGCCGCCAGAAATAATAAAATGGCAGACCCGTGGCCAAAAGCATCAGCCCAAATCCCGTTTCGTAAGGTCGCCTAAGCGCGATGCTGAGACAAAACAGGACGGCGACGGTGGCGAAAATCAAGGGAATCCAGGGATAGCCCAGGGTGAGATAAGGGCGCGGCAATTCGGGGTGCCGGTAGCGCAGCGCGATCACCGACAGCACGGTGAGCCCGTAAAAGCCCCAGGTGCCGAACAAGGCGTAGTCGAACAGTCGCTCGAAGGCGGCCTTGTCCCGCCCGAACAGCAGGATCAGGCCGGAGGCCAGCAAGGCTTGCAGCCCCAGCGCCCTGGCCGGCGTCCGGTAGGCTGGATGCAGATCGGCCACCGGGCGGAAGAACAGGCCGTCTCGGGCCATGGCGTAGGCCACCCGCGCGCCGGTGAGAATGGAGCCGTTCAGGGTGGCCAGGGTGGAAACCAGCGCCGCGAGGGTCAAGGCCGTGCCGCCCCAATCTCCGAGGACCGCTTGCGCCGCATGCTGGGCGACCCGCTCCGATTGCTTCACCGCCTCGAAGGGCAGGGCGTAGAAATAAGCCAAATTGGTGAACATGTAGACCAGGGCCACCGCCAGCACGCCCAGAACCAGCACCCGCGGAATGGTCCGGCGTGGATTGCGGATTTCCGCGCCGACCAGGGTGATGGCGTTCCAGCCGTCATAGGCCCACAAGGCCGCGGCCAAGGCTGCCCCGAAGCCGGCCACGCGATCGGTAAAGCTGTGGGTGACAGGTTCAGCCGGGACGTGAAAATGGCTCCAGGAGCCACGGCCACTGCCGAGCACCAGGGCGGCCAGTACCAGGATGGCTCCGACCTTGAGCACCGTCAGAAAGCTTTGCACGGCGCCTCCCAAGGCCACGCCGGCCGTGTTGACGGCCGTGAGCAGGGCGATGCCCGCGATGGCCGTAAGCTGAAGGCCGGTGATTCGCCAGATTGCGCCCAGAGGCTCGAGGCGCACGATATCCTGGTCCAGGCCGGCAACGAAGTAGCCGAGAAATAGGGCGAACGCGATGGCGATGCTGGCGATCGAGCCGGTCTTGCCGATGACCACCTGCTGCCAGCCAAAGAGGAAGCCCCACAAGGGCCCGTAGGCGCGGCGCAGAAAAACGTATTCGCCGCCGGCCGCCGGCAGGGTGGCGCCGAGTTCGGCATAGGTCAGGGCGCCGGTCAGCGACAGCAGCGCGCCGATCGCCCAGATTAGGAACACCAGACTTACCGAGCCGACCTCGCGGGCGATCGTGGAGGGCACCAGAAAAATGCCGGTGCCGATGACGGTGCCCGCCAGAATCGCGCTGGCGGCCAGGGGCCCGAGCACCCGATGAAGCTCGGGCGCCTTTTCGTGGCTGGAATGGGTCAAGGCGCCTCCGCATCGATGACTTTATGGCTTATCCGGAGAGGCCGCTTGTCTTGGGTGATTGGGGGGATTTTGCGGTTCATGGGACAGGCTTGAAAAATGTTTTTACGAACCTTCGGCAAGCATGGCGCGCTAATGTGTACCCGGAGCCGCGGGAAAGCAAGCCCGTCCGAGGTGGCCGATTCAGAGGACAAGCTGCAAGCCGCCGAGATGGAGCGGATTTTGCCTCAGTGTTAACGCCAACAAGCGGCGCTCGTTAGGGCGCCGCCTTAGGGTTGCCTCTTGGGGCAGGAACCCCCTGCGGTCTCGCTCGTTCCTATTTTTTATAGAGGGAGAAATCCGAGAGATCGGCAACGAACGCTTTCGGGTCCGCGCCAGAGAGAGTAGCGGCGAAAGATTCCCGCGCTCTGTCCGGAATCTGTTGGCAAGCTGTTGCTAGGGAGACTTTCGAGGAACCCGGCGCGAAGGGGGAGTGGAAAAGTAGGTTTTACCGTTTTTGATCGGCAATACAATTAATCCGAAGGAGACGATATTTCCATGATGAGACGAACTCTGGGCTTTTTGATTTTGTCGATTTGGTTTTCGGCGCCGGCGAGCGCCGCCAAGTCGATTCTCAACGCCTCCTATGATGTCACGCGCGAATTTTATGGCGAATACAACCCGTTCTTCGTGAAGTATTGGCGTGATAAAACCGGCGAGACGCTCACCATCCAGCAGTCTCACGGCGGCTCCAGCAAGCAGGCGCGCGCCGTGATCGACGGCTTGGAGGCCGATGTCGTCACCATGAATCAGCCCACGGACATCGATGTTCTGTACGAAAGAGGCGGGCTGGTCGCCAAGGACTGGCGCTCCCGCTTTCCCAACAACAGTGCGCCCTACAGCTCCCCCATCGTGTTTTTGGTGCGGAAGGGCAATCCCAAGACCATCAAGGACTGGAGCGATCTGATCAAGAACGACGTGAAACCGATCATCCCGAATCCCAAAACCTCGGGAAACGGACGCTACAGCTATTTGGCCGCCTGGGGATACGCTTACGGCAAAAATCGGCAGGAAGCCGAGGCCCGAGATTACGTCAAGGAGCTTTTCTGGCGGGTGCCGGTGCTCGACACCGGAGGGCGAGCCGCCACCACGACCTTCGTCGAGCGCGACATCGGCGATGTGCTGCTGACCTTCGAGAACGAGGTCAATTTGATCGCCAGGAAGATCAATCCCAACGATTTCGACGTCGTGATCCCCTCCGTCAGTATCGCCGCCGACGCCCCGGTCGCCGTGGTGGAAAAGGTCGTCGACCGCAAGGGCACGCGGCAGATCGCCGAGGCCTATCTCCGACAGCTCTGGTCGGACGACGCCCAGCGCCTCATCGCCAAGCATTATTTCCGGCCGAATTCCCCGACTATCGCGGAAGAGACGCGATCGTTCTTTCCCCCGATAAAATTGCTGACCGTGGAGGAGATCGCCGGAAGCTGGGCCGACGCGTACAAGAAGCATTTCGCCAACGGCGGGATTTTCGATCAGATTTATGCTAGGTGAATTCTTGGAGGAGATAGGGCTAGCCCGGATTTCTCACAGAGAGGGGTGCATCGAGGTCGGGAATCTGAGAAAGGGGTTGTACCAGAACGACTTATCTCGGAGACCGGAGCCCCTCGATGCCGACACAATGTAACGTGGACAAGTTTGCCTTTGGAAGGGTGGCAGGTCGCCGTGTGGAGGCAGCGTTTGATGGAGGAGTGATCACCTCGGATGCCGGGGCGCTGTTATTGGGCCGGCTGGATCAGGCGATCGGTCTGATCGAGCGGTTGTCCAGTTGCCTCACCGATGGGCGAGATCCGGACCTCATCGAGCACGCGCTCCCGACCTTGCTCAGGCAACGGGTGATTGGAATTGCCCTGGGGTACGAAGACCTCAACGATCATGATCGGTTGCGGTTTGATCCGGTGCTGGCGGTTTTGGCCGGCAAGCTCGAGGCCGAGCGGAAGGGCTGTGCGCCTTTGGCGGGGAAGTCCACGCTCAACCGACTGGAGCATGCGCCCGTGGGGGAAGGCGGGCGCTACCACAAGATCAGTCATGATGCGACGGCCATCGAGGCGGTGTTCGTGGACCTCTTTCGGGACGCCCACCCGAACCCGCCGGAGGAGATCGTGCTGGATCTCGACTCCACAGACGATCCTTTGCACGGCCATCAGGAAAGCCGCTTTTTCCAGGGCTACTACGATAACTACTGCTATCTGCCGCTTTACATTTTTTGCGGCCGGCACCTTTTGGCCGCCAAGTTGCGGCCAGCGAATATCGATGCCAGCGCCGGTGCAGTCGAGGAGGTCGAGCGCCTGGTGACCCGGATTCGGAGCCGCTGGCCGGAGGTCCGCATTGTCTTGCAGGCCGACAGCGGGTTTGCTCGGGACGTCTTGATGAGCTGGTGTGAAGCGAATCGCGTGGAGTTCCTCTTCGGTTTGGCCAAGAACCCGCGCCTCTTGGCCGCCGTCGAGGCCGAACTCCAGGACGCCCAACAGCGCTTCGAAGCGACCCACCAGGCCGCACGGGTGTTCAAGGATTTCACCTATCAGACCCGCGACAGTTGGAGTCGGGCGCGCCGGGTGATCGGCAAGGCCGAACATTTGCCCGGGGGTGCCAATCCACGCTTCGTCGTCACCTCGTTGTGTCCGGAGCGGTGGGCGGCGCGCGCCCTCTATGAGGAGTTCTACTGCGGCCGCGGCGAGATGGAGAACCGGATCAAGGAATGCCCATTGGATCTCTTTGCCGACCGTACTTCTACGGCCACCCTGAAGGCGAATCAGTTGCGCCTGTGGTTTGCCTCCTTCGCCTACGTCCTGCTCGACAGCTTACGGCGGCTGGCCCTCGGTGGGACCCACCTGGCCCGCGCCACCTGCGGCAGCTTGCGGCTGAAACTGCTCAAGCTCGGCGCTCTGGTCAAGATCAGCGTGCGCCGCGCCAAGATCGCCTTTGCCTCAGTGTGCCCCGATCGGGACCTCTGGGCACGGGCCTGCGCCCGGCTCACTCCCGCGACCGGATAGCCGCGCTCCTCGCCCGATGGCACGACACGATTCCCGTGCGCGGGAAGGCCGCGCCGTGTCCGTCATCCGGTCGTCTCAACCCCACGCGACGCGGATCGGTCGGGGGCTGACCCATTTCGGCGCCGCAGCCCCCATGATCGACCTGTCCCAGTCTCGGCAAGTCCCCAGGGACCATTCAAGTATCCCGCCCTCGGCACGCAGAGCGCTGATCTCGGGGGTGGTGAGAAATCCGGGCTAGCCCTGGGCGTCTTTATGGCTCGAAGGCTTTCTGCGTGCCCGAACCTGGAGCATCTTTGGAACGGATTTCTCAATGGCCAATTACTCGCCGGATCCAGCCGTAATCGATTCTCTCCTGTTCCAGCCGTATTCGTTCGCCTAGCCGATCGTGTTTCAGATCCTCGAATAGAGCGAGTTCATCGGGCGCCAGTCTCTGCAAGACTCCGGTGAACCGACTTTGCAGCGGTTCCTGTCCCCACAGGCGGCGATGGATTTCGAGTGTAACGCGATCCATCAAGAGAGATCTCGCTCTAGGAAAACCGGCGCGCAAACGGTCGAGGATGGCAAAGCCGTGGGTGTCGATGTCGCCCCAATAGTAGAGTTCCGTCCGTCGCAGCCAGTCGACATCCACCAGCCGCTCCAGCCCGTAGCCCAAACCAAAGATGACCAGAGCGCCTGGCACTTCGGGAAAAGCGAGGCCATTGATCTTGTTTTCGGTGATGTAGGCCCGCTCTACCGGCAAGGCCAGCTCGGCGAAGGCTTCCGGCGGCACGGAGATATCCATGAGCCCTCGGATCGCGAGCCGAGAATCGAGTAGGCGGAACCGCACCAAGGGCGGTTCGCATAGGAGACCGTAACGCCGCTCGAAACTCCGAGCGCCATTGGCTTCCCAGGTGATGGCGCCATCCGGCAAGACCCGGTCCAGAAGTTCTGCCAAAAGTCCTTTGTGGTTTTCGATGAACTTGGTATCTACGTTCTCAATCTCCAATTGACGCAGATAAACGCCGGGACGCGGACGAAGGCGGAAATGGGTCAGGACAGCCAGAATCCTCGGCCAATCAGCGGCATGCTTCAGCAGACAGAGAGGCCTCTGGGCCAGCCATTCGCCGAGTTCAGGAAATAGCGCCAGGGTGGCTTCGGCATGTTCTGAGAAAAGTGACGCTTCCCGGTTACGGAGGATCATTCTGAGAGCGTCTCCTTCCGTGGGAACCATAATGCCGTCCGGAAGGCGGTTGGTCCCGTGCACCCGATGGTGGATCTCTCTCCATTCGATTTCGTAACCGAAGCCGCATCGCTCTCGGCTGCCTTCCATTAACCTCTGCACCCAGCAGCGTACCTGGTCGAAGTTTTCGGTGACGTCGGCTGTAGAAGGCTTGGCGAGACGCAGCCGCAACGGAAACAAGGGCTCACCCGTCAGCCGCGCCGCGAGGATGTCCCCTCGGTTCCAGCGCTTCCGCACCTGCTCCTTCAAGTCGTCCGGTGTGGTCCAAGGCATCAGGCTGCACTCCGGGCCGCTTTTTCCGCCCGGTATTCCTTAATGGTCAGATTGCGCAGGAAGGATTGCCGGCCTTCCGGATTGTGGACGAAACCGACGCCAGCGACGTAGGGCTCGATAATGTGGATTTTCTGCAATGGGGTGACGATCAGCAGTTGCAGGTTCAGCCGTTTGAACAGCTCCAGACCGTAATGGGTTGATTCGTCCGAGCCGCGGCCGAAGGCTTCATCGATAACCACGAAGCGGAACGAGCGGGAACGTACCGCACCCCATTCCAGGCCGAACTGATAAGCGAGGCTGGCGGCAAGCACGGTGTAGGCCAGCTTTTCCTTCTGACCCCCGGACTTGCCTCCGGAGTCGGTGTAATGCTCGTGCTCGCGATCGTCCTCTCGCCAGCGTTCCGAAGCCGAGAAGGTGAACCAGTTGCGAACGTCCGTGACCTTGCGGGTCCAGCGCTTGTCGGGTTCCGAACTGCCTTCCCGACCCCGGAAGCGCTCGATGATGTGCCGGATTTGCAGGAATTTGGCTTCGGAATAGGCCTCGTCATCCGAGCCCGTGAGAGTTCCTTCGGTGCAGGCGCGGAGATCGGTCTGGAAATCGCGAGTTTCCGCGTCGGGGCTCGGTTCGGCGTTCAACAGGATGTACCGGCCGGGATTATAGTCGATTTCGCGAAGGCTCTGATTAATGGCGGCAATCCGCTCGCGGATGGTTTGACGCTCGCGGTTCAGCTGGGACTGGAAATTGGCGACCTCGCGGATCGTGTTCTCGTTGAGCAATTCCTTGAAACGGGCTTCGAAGCGTGGCAGATCGTCGGAGCGCAGCGCGTCCAGCATCTTTCCAAACTCAGCTGTCGCTTCGATGCTCACGTCAACGTCCTGAGTTTCGAGTTTGTAAGTGTCTTTATAGTCGGTCATCGCGGCAATGATCCGGTCCCGCAGTCGAGCGATCCTCTTGTCGTCGCTATCGATCCGGGTTTGCAGCCAGTCCCCGAAATCTTTCTCCCGGCCCTCGCAGGATTCGACTGTCAGTGTGTGCTCGCCCAGAACTTCGGCGCGGAAGCTTTCCAGCCGGGGGAACCAAAGTGCCTTGGCTTCCTCCGGGGTGGCGGCCAGCAGGGTTGCGCACTCGGCCTGCAGGGCGCGGGTCTGTTCCTGCTTTCCCTCGTTGCGGGCGTGTTCGCGGTTGACCCTTTCCCGGTCGGTTTCGCTAGCCTTCAAGCGCTCTTCCAGCCGCAGCAGTTGCTGTTCCAGCGTGTGAAGGGTATCGGATTCGGTTTCCAGTTGGCGTTTTTCCGCCTCCAGTCGGTCGATTTCCACTGCCAGAGGACGCCAGTCCAGTTCGCGGAACTCCACGTACTCGCCGATGCGGCCGAGATCGTCCAACCGATTCCGGACATCACCTCGCTCGGTTTGCAGTCCCGAAATTTTGCCGGCCAATGCCTGCATCTGCCGTTCAAGGCCGCCGACCTGTTTTTCCAGGGCTTCGATCTTGGCCTCGTTGGACCAGCCCAGCACGTAGCGGGTACGGTCGTCGATACGGTGCCGGTCATCCTTCTCATGCCGTTCTCCGCCGCCCTTGATCTGCCCGGCGCGGGTGACGGCCTGCTGTTCGCGGCGGAACTGGTCCAACCCGGCGCAGCAGGCATAGTCGAAGCGCCGAGCCAGTTCCGTTTCCAGCCAGCCGTAAAATTCGGAGTCGGGCTTGACGGCGAGCTTCCGTGCCAGGGACTCGGGGTGTAGTCCGGCCAAGTCCGTCCGCCGGGCTTCTCGCACCCGGAAGTAGACCAGGCGGCCCCGGAGCTGGGTACGATCCACCCACTCGGCCACGGCGGCGTAATGGCGATCCGGCACCAGCAGGGACAGACCGAAGTTGCGCAGCAGACGTTCCGCCGTGCCTTCCCAGTCGCGTTCGTCCTCGCGTACTTGCAGCAGTTCGCCGGCATAGGGGAGGGCGGCTTCGTCCAGCCGCAGCGATTCGCACAGTTGGGCGCGGATGTCCAATTGCGCCGCCGGGATGTTGGAACGACGCGAGCGTAACGATGCAAGTTCCACGCCCGCGGCGTCGCGTTCCGCCTTGAGCCCGTGCAGCGCGACGGAGGTTTCGGTCAGCGTGTTCTGCAATTCGGCTTGGCGGGATTCGATGGCCTCGCGCTCCCCTTGTAATGCGCGGCAGTTAGCGAGAAAGGTGTCGACATCCGCCGCCGGAGAGAGGTTCAGTGCCTTTGCCAGGGTATCGTAGCGATCGGATTTCTGCCAGCGGACGGTTTTCTCCGCCTGCCTGCGGGCGATGTCCGCCTTGATGCGTTCCAGGCGGTCGCCGCCATTCGTGGCAATAGACCGCTTCAGTTCGTCGCGCTCCACCATCAGCCCTTCCTTATTTTCGTTCAAGGTGGTGATGCGCTGGACGAGCCGCGCCGATTCCACTTCCAGGTTGGCGAGCCGTTTCCGCAACAGTTCGCTTTTGAGCTCGGCGAACCAGGGCCGCAGGGCCTCCCGGCAGGACCGCAGTTCCCCGACTCCGGCGGAAAGCTCTGTGTGTCTGGTGCAGTCCGCCACCAGCGGGGTGAGCCGATCGATCTGGTTCTTGGCCTTGAGTACGGCCTCATGGGCGCGGTTCAAGTCGTCGAAATGACGTATGAGTGCATCGACCCGGGGTTCTACCTCGAAGGGTTCCAGCATGTGTTCGCGCACGAACTCGGTGAGATTGCCCACCGATTTCATAGAGACCGTTTGGTGGAAAAGCTCCAGCGCCTGCTCGTTCTCGATGCCGAATCGTTTGCGGAAGGCCAAGCCGTAAGATGAAAAACTGTCGTGGACCTCGACCTGGGGGGTAGCTCGAAGCCGCTTGCGGAGGTCGTTGATGTCGCTGCCGAAGCTGGCGAACTGTCCGGCTAGGCTCAACGCGGTATCAGCCACCGCGTAAAAGCGCGCCGGCTGGCCCTGCGGCTCCTTGAGCCAGAACACCTGGGCCAGGGTCACGTGCTGGTCGTAGCCCTCATTGTAGAAATGGCCGAGTATAGCCGAATAGCTGTTATGGTCGCGCAGGGCCACGGGCCGGGTGGATAGCCCTACGTCGCTGCGCTCCGACTTGTAGTATCCCAGTACGTAGGAACGCAGGGTGCGCTCCCTGGCCTCGGCCCCAGCCGCCTTGTTGTAGGCGATTTTCTGGCTAGGGACCAGCAGGGTGGTGATGGCATCCACCAAGGTGGATTTACCCGAGCCAATGTCTCCGGTCAGGAGGGCATTGTCGCCGTTGATGGAAAGCGCCCAGACCCGCTGGTCGAAGGTGCCCCAGTTGTAGGCCTCGAAGCGGTGCAGGCGGAACCCGGCCCGTTCGTCGGAGGCGGCGAAGTCGAGGAGTTGGGGTTGGAAGCTCACGTAATTCCCTCGGGTTCTATTCGTGGTCGGCTTGGACATCTTCCAGATGGCTCTTATATTCGCTCAGCCTCCGGTCGAACTCCGCCAGCCATTGCGCGTCGACGAAGGCTTTCAGGATGCGGCGGACTTCATAGCGGTCTTCTCCGGTTCGGAGGCGCCGGAGGAAGCCCAATTCCACGATTTTATTGATATGGGCGTCGATCCGATCGATCAGCCTCGCCTCGTTGGCGGTATCCGGCAGGAATACCCGGACGAGTTCGACGATTTCTTCACGCCCGAGAATCAACCGGGTATCGCCGCTGGTGGCGTCGAACTCCGCCAGCTTCTTGCGCAACAAGGCCAGCAACAGGCTCACGGGATAGCTCAGCTGGCGACGTGGCACCAGGCGGGGCAGTTCCGGCTCGCCTTCGGCGGCTTGGCGCTGGCGGAGATAGGCATGACCTTCGGCCTCATCCAGGATCAGCTCCAGCCCGAGCAGGCCGATGTACTCCCGCACCCGCGTTTGCAGGTCGAGCAGGGATTGCCAAAGGTTCGGGTCGTTCTCCCGGTAAGCCACGCCTCTTATCAAGGCGATCAGGACGGTGGAAAAGTTGTCGTGGGTGAGTTGGGTCACGGTTGTTCGGACTCATGGTTCGGGGATTCACCGGTTGAAGATCACCAGGGGCAGGGTGGCACGGCGCCGGTTGCCGTCTCTGCCGATCCATTCCACCGTCTGAGTGTGGCAGTCGTCGATCAATGCCTTGCAGTCGCCGGCGGCCAATTCCAGGTAGCTTACCAATTCGGCCAAGCCCTGCTCCAGCGGGTGGACCTCCAGCAAGCCGGCCAGCGATACCTGTGGATGGGTTTGCAAGGCGCGGCGGATTCGGGACGCCAATTCCGCTTTGTCCACGTAGACCTGTTCGATCAGGGCATCGATCGCCACGTCTTCGTCGCCGTGAAGCAAGGCTCGCTCGGTGATGCGCGGCTTGATCGGTGGACTGAACAGCAGGCGGTCCATGGCCAAGTCGACGGACGGGGCGGGCTCGTCCAGGCTCATGAGCGGCCGCTCGGGCTGGCGGTTGCGGACAGCCAGCGCACTTTGTTCTACCCTGTGAATGATCTGCATGATGCGGCGGTTTTCCAGCCAGGCCTGGTCGTCCAGGTAGCGGCGCAATCGCTCGGACAGCCGGGCCACGGTGCGCTGGGCGGCTTCGCCGGCTTCCAGCCAGTCGTAATGGATGCGCAGGAGCCGTCGGTCCGGCGCCAATTCCTGTACCGGTGCCAACGCGAACGTGGTTTCCAGCAAATCGGCTAACTCTTCCTGGCGGGACGGCGACATGAGCAAATCCCAGAACGCCCGGAAACTCTTGCCTTGATCGGAATCGGCGATGGCGTCGCGCTCGCCGAAAATGTTGTCCAGGAGAGTACCCTTGCCGCCCTCCCAGATGGCGATGCGTTCCCGTACGGTACGGTCCAAGTTGCGGAAATTCTGTTCGACCTCACGGAAATCCGAGAGTAGGCTCCGCGCCGTTGCGGCCATCTGTTGGAAGCGGTCCTTGACCTCAGTGGCGTCCAGCAGGTCCAGCCGACCGTCCCGGACACGGCTGATCTCTTCGTCGATCTGCGCCTTGCGTTTTTCCAGTTCGGCGATGCGTGCCTTGGGGTCGGCCTGCGTTCCTGTCGCGATCTGCCGCAGCAGTTCGAATACCGTTATTAGCCGCGACGCCGTGCCCACGAATGGTCGTTGTCCAAGCCCGGCCAGCCAGTCGATGGCTTTTTCCGTGGCCGGTGTCATATCAAAATGGGGTTCGTCGCTGTCCGGCGGATAGTATTTGCGCAGCCAACCGCTCTCATTCCCCGCCCAATCGTCGAGATAGTTCGCGGCTGGCTTGGGAAACCCACCTTCTCCCAACCGCTCGCGCAGAAGGTAAATATAATCCTCCAGCCGTGCCGTCAATTCCTGTTGCGACATAGTGCGGACATTCGGCTGTATGAACGTCCGGTACAGAAATCCGGCAATCATCGGCGCGTTTCCGGCGGCGAGCAGACGCCAGGCGGGATGGTTGCACCGTAACGCGGCGAGGGTATGGTAATCCATGAAAAAGGTTTTTCGCCGAGACTGTATTTTTGAAGTTTAAAGCGGGTCTATCCCATTGCAAAAGTTGGCCTGCCCTTGGTCTGAAGAGCATTTCCACGACTTGTACCGCAATGGTACCCTGATAGCCGAGGATAATTATCGAGACTATCGCTCAAGAGTCGATACACGCCGGATGTGATTCAGATTCTGAACTATGAATTTCTTACCCGTTTTCTTGAAATTGGCCGGGCAGGCATGCCTGGTCGTCGGCGGTGGCGAGGTGGCGGCGCGCAAGGTCGAGACCTTGCTTCGCGCCGGCGGCCGAGTGACGGTGCTGTCCCCCGGGCTCAGCGAGGGGCTGGCCGAAAAAGTGGCGTCGGGGCAGGTGGGGTATCTTCCCAAGCGCTTCGAGTCGGGCGATGTTGCCGATTTTCATCTGGTGGTTTCCGCCACCGATCGCCGCGAGGTGAACGAGGCGGTCGCCGAGGCCGCCAAGTCCCGCGGCGTTCCGGTCAACGTGGTCGATTGCCCGGAACTCTGCTCGTTCATTTTTCCCGCGATCATCGACCGCTCCCCCCTCGTCATCGCGGTTTCGACCGGCGGCGCCTCCCCGGTTCTGGCGCGGCTGGTGCGCGCCCGTCTGGAAGGCGCCTTGCCGGCGGCTTACGGCCGGCTGGCGGAGCTGGCCGAGAAATTCCGCCAGCGCGTCAAGAAGGCGGTCCGGGAGCCGGCCCGGCGCCGTAAGTTCTGGGAGCGAACCCTGCAAGGCCCAGTGGCCGACCTGGTGTTCGCGGGCCGGGAGCAAGAGGCTGAGGCGCGGCTCGAAACCCTGATTCGGGCCGAGGCGAAAGATCGGCCGGAAGGGAAGGGCGGTTTCGTGTCCTTGGTCGGCGCCGGGCCCGGCGACCCCGAACTTTTGACCTTGGGTGCGTTCCGGGCGATCCAGGAGGCCGACGTGGTGGTGTATGACCGGCTGGTCTCGCCCGAAGTGCTGCGGCTGGTGCGGAACGACGCCGCAAGGATTTACGCCGGCAAGGAAAGGAGCCGCCACACCTTGCCCCAGGACCAGATCAATACCCTCTTGGTTAGGCTCGCCAAGGAGGGCAAGCGGGTGGTGCGGCTCAAGGGCGGCGATCCCTTCATTTTCGGTCGGGGCGGAGAGGAAATCGAAACCCTGATGGAAGAAGGCGTTCCCTTCCAGGTCGTGCCCGGCATCACCGCCGCTTCGGGTTGCGCGGCCTACGCGGGGATTCCCCTGACTCACCGGGATCACGCCCAGTCCGTCACCTTCGTGACCGGGCATCTGAAGGAGGGCGAGATCACCGGCCTGGACTGGGACCGCCTGGCCCGGCCCGGTCAGACCCTGGTCATCTACATGGGCCTGCAAGGGCTTCCCCACATCTGCGAGGCACTCATCGCCCACGGCTGCGCGCCGGAAACGCCCGCCGCCCTGGTGCAGCAAGGCACCACCCGCCACCAGCGGCTGATCGCCGGCACGGTCCGGAGCCTCCCCGGCCTGGTGGCCAAATCGGCGGTCAGTGCGCCGACCCTGGTGATCGTCGGCGGCGTGGTGAGCCTGCACCGCAAGCTGGCCTGGTTCAAGGGGGAAAGCGGCGGGATCGAAGCCTAGTGGCGCAGCTGGTTTGCCTCCGCGCTTGCCGACGTTCAATCCAGTGATCGTAACCACCAATTCAGTGATCGTAACAACGAGAAAATCATGAATCGTGCCATCGAACCTTCGCGTATTCTCGAGACGGGCTTCGGCTTCTGGAACTCCAAGATACTTCTGACCGCGGTTGAGTTTGAGGTTTTCACGCGATTAAGCAACAAAGCGATGACTGGCGAAGCCCTGGGCGCCGCCTTGGGACTTCATCCGCGCGGGATCTGGGATTTCTTCGATGCCTTGGTGGCGCTCGGATTTCTGGATAAGGAGGGAACGGGCCCCGAGGCTCTTTATAGGAATACGGCGGAAACGGCCCAATTTCTCGACAAGAATCAGCCGACCTATGTGGGCGGGATACTTGAAATGCTGAATGCTCGGCTTTTCAGGTTCTGGGACGATCTCGGTTCCGCGTTAAGGACGGGCAAGCCTCAAAACGAAATCAAGCACAGCCAAAAGCCCCTGTTCGAGGTGCTGTATGAGGATTTTCCACGGCTTGATCAATTCATGAGCGCCATGCGAGGCATATCGCTCGCTAATTTTCAGGAATTCGTGGAAAAATTTGATTTCTCCAACTACAAAACCCTATGCGATGTGGGTGGAGCCACCGGTTTGCTATCGAGTCTTGTCGCCAAACGGCATTCTCATATGCGCTGCACGACGTTTGATCTGCCCGTCGTGGAACCCATTGCGACAAAGTGGATTTCGAGGGAGAATCTCTCCGACCGGGTTGACGTGGTTTCGGGAGACTTTCTTAAAGACCCCTTGCCGAAAGCGGATGTCATCACAATGGGCATGATTCTTCATGACTGGAATCTGGAGCGGAAAAAATACTTGATCCAGAGCGCTTATGACGCCCTGCCAGAAAAGGGGGCTTTTGTCGCCATAGAAAACCTTATCGACGATGAGCGCCGCGAAAATGCATTTGGCCTCATGATGTCACTTAACATGCTCATCGAATTCGGCGATGCCTTCGACTTTACCGGCGCGGATTTTCGAGCGTGGTGCAGGGAAGCCGGATTCAAGCGGTTTGAAATATTGCGCTTGAAAGGTCCATGCAGCGCGGCGATTGCTTATAAGGAATAAGCCCAACCGGCTTAAGCGAGCGTAAAAATAGCGGGTTGCGGCAGTCCACAACCCGCTATTTTCAGAACATGGGTTTTTAAAGGCGAAAGCTTCTACGCTTTATAATAAATAGCCCTCACGGGTTTGGACGGCTTTTAAAGAACAGTCGTTTATTCCCTTCAAGACAAGGTTTACTTATAGCCTTCCTTCTTTTTTTCCATTACCAAATTCGCGTACTCATGCTGCTCCAGCTTGCCGTCCTTTCCGGCATCCACTTCATCAAAACGCTCCAAGAGGCGAGGCTGGTCTTTCAATTCATCTTTAGTCACGTAATGATCGCCGTTCTTATCCGCATCGTGGAAGGCGGGCGACGGCTGAGTGCCCTGACTGTCGGTCCCTGGCGTGGCTCCCGGGGCCTCGGCCGCTTGTAAGGCAGTACCTGCGCCAAGCATGGAAAAGGCGAGAGCCAAAAAATAAGATTTAACGCAGCGATTAAGGTCTTTCATGTTCGTCTCCATCAACGGGTTTTTTGGTTTTGGAAAAGGCCTATCGATCCTACTTGCTCGGTTTCGACGGCTTTTAATTAATTAACTTGCTTTAAGTATTGTCCAGCCTAGGTGTCTCGCTGTAATTTGTGATAGATAAACAGTACGAGAATCGCGCCTATGACAGCCCCAATAAATCCGGCGGGCTGACCTGCTGCATAAATTCCCAGGGCCTGACCGCCATAAGTGGCCAGTAAAGAGCCGGCGATGCCTATTAATGTCGTGATAATAAATCCGCTGGGGTCTCGTCCAGGCTTCAGGAATTTCGCCACCAGGCCCACGAGAAAGCCGATTAAGATCGTTCCTATAATATGCATGAATCCTCCTAACGTATAGGCAATAGCTTGGATTGTTAGTTCTTCGAAGTTCTATTAAGTCCAAGATTTCTAATTCGTTATTAAGCTGAGCGATGAGCTTTTCTCAGGTGAATGGCCGGACAGTCGCCCGGTGCATTGCAAGTTTGGCTTGAAGGACAGCCGTTTTGCATGCGGGCGCTTTGCAGCGCCCGACCAGCTTAGGCCGCATAGAGACGTGATTCGTAGAGTACCTCGCGATCGTAATCGTACTGACACTCGATACACCGCGCGGCTTTAGGATTGGCAGCCAGTCGCCCCATTGGAATAGGCTCCTCGCAATCCAGGCAAAGCACTCTCCCTTCTTCCGGATCACGATATTGGGACTCTTGTGGTGCACGCTTCAACATTAATCGATACAAGGCGTCCCGACGTTCACATTCTTCCACGATTTGAGCTTCATCAATGTAGTCCATAATCCCTTTCCTCCTAAGGATTAAGTTTCGGCTGGCTACTCGAACAAGTCCTAAAAAAGTCGTGTCCCCCGGAAAAATCGCGACCGACGTCTCCTGGGTCCAACGTAACGTTTTGAACGCGTGGTCTTAAGAGAAGTTCGGGCATTGCGTATTGATACGTAAACAGGTGCATCCTGCCGATGAAACCAATTGGGGCGAGTATCGAAGCCGTCACAGCACGAATGCCCGCGATGTCGCGTGGCTGATTCGTACCTTATACGGCTAAAAGCCAGCTCGAGCTTGCCGTATCGAGGCCCGATATGGGCGACTTGGCTTGCAAGAAAGCGCTCGTCCCTGTTTAGAGCCACTGTCAAATAGCAGGCCAGATCAATCAAGCCGGCCTGTAAACTTGATAATACTGGCTTGAGGGGAAATCCTTTGGTCAAAACCGCTTTACGCGACGTGATTGATATGCCAAGCCCGGTTTTAATGAGGTCGGCGACTGATCGAAACTTGCAGAGGCTCTATCCCTTTTTTACGAAGCTTTTCCGCCGCCCGGCGGCTGCCGGTCCTTATCCATATTCCATCAAGGCGCAGAGTGTCCTTGGACGAGCCGAGCTGGCTTTGCTCGGCGACCTCCGCGAGCACGTCGACGAAAGCCCGAAACTTGACCGGCAGCTCGGTAAAGATCTCGTAGAGCGCGCGAGAGGGCATTGTTTAAATCTCGATCTCCAAACCAGGCTTGGAAACCGGTCTTTTTAAATAAAAGCCTGTCTTAAAAATAAAAAGCCGTCGTCATAACCTTCCACGGCGCGAGTGCGCGAAGGTGCCGGCTTATTGGTTCGGTTACTTTGGAGTAATTTCACGGAGGATTTTTATGGCGCAAGAAACGGCCATTCAGCTTGCTTCAATTGCGGGCGCGATTCCCGATTTCGGAAACGGCTCGGTATTTTTCGTCGGCACGGCGACCGTGATTTTGGATTACGCCGGTTTTACGGTTTTGACGGATCCAAATTTTCTGCACGCGGGCGATCACGCCTATCTCGGCTACGGTTTGACGAGCAAGCGGCTGACCGAACCGGCGCTCGATATTGAGCAATTGCCGCCGATTGATTTCGTCGTTCTTTCGCATTATCACGGCGATCATTTCGACCAAATCGCCGAAGAAAAATTGGCCAAAAATCTGCCGATTGTTACGACCGGACACGCCGCCGGAAAGCTCGAATCGAGAAATTTCACAAAAGCGGTCGCGCTCGACACGTGGGATTCGGTGACTGTGACGAAAGGCGAAGCGCAAGTAAAAATCACTGCCATGCCCGGCAAACACGGTCCGGCAATGATTGATTTCGCCCTGCCCGACGTGATGGGCAGTATGCTCGAATTCAGCGCGGCGGGCGCGGCGGATAAAACCGCGCTTAGACTGTATATTTCCGGCGACACGCTGCTGATCGACGAATTGAAGGAAATTCCGCAGCGTTACCCGAATATTGATCTGGGCTTGTTTCACCTTGGCGGCACGCGGATTATGGGAATTTTGCTCACGATGGACGCCGAGCAAGGCGTCGAGGCGATCAAGCTCATCAACCCGAAAGAAGCGATTCCGATTCATTACAACGATTACGGCGTTTTCAAATCGCCGCTCGAGGATTTCAAAAAGGCAGCCGAAGCCGCGGGACTGACCGGAAGAATGCGCTATTTAAGTCACGGCGAAACATACGCTTTTGAAGTTCCGGCGAGCCGCTGGGCAGCGGCTTAGAGCATTCAGCCCCGCTTGCTTCGCGACAAAATCGGCGTTGTCGATTTCGCTCTGCACATTGATGACTCTGTGGTTGCCTGCGAACTCATATCGCTTCGTGGGAACGGACAAGCCGTAATTTCCGACGGCGATATCGGCAAGACGGTAATACCCAAACGCTTTAGTCAAAGCCGTTCGCGTGTTTCCGGCTTGATCGGTCAGTCAAACTCTGACGCCGGAAATGCCGCGCTTGGCGGAGGCCGTTATTCGTCCCGTCACCGGACCGGAAAGCCGCCGTTGGCAAAAATCCGCTCAAGAACCAATCCGAGTTCGCCAGTGAGGCGCCGCATGGACTGCTGCCTGAAGAGCAGCAGCGAGTGCTTTTGGCCTGCTGCAAGGGCAACACTTTCGCGCCCAATGCGCCAGGTTGGCCCGGGCTAAGTGACTGACGCGATTGTAAGCTGGCCTCTGGCACGGGACTGGCAATCTTGAATGGACGATCGGGACACACCCCCGCGATCGATTCCCGCTTGGCTAAACGAAGCGATTCTTCGCCGCTCAGCCAAGCCTCATTCCGATGTATCGAGGCTCAGGAGCACTGCATGACCATTCGCGTTCGCCCTCTACACGACCGTATCTTGGTGAAGCGTTCGGAAGACGAGCAAACCTCGCCGGGCGGGATCGTGATACCGGATACCGCCAAGGAGAAACCGATCAAGGGCGAGGTGATCGCCATCGGTGCCGGCAAGCCGCTGGACAACGGCGAGCTGCGTCCCTTGACCGTCAAGGCCGGCGATCGGGTATTGTTCGGCAAGTACGCCGGCAGCGAGATCAAGCTCGACGGCGACGAATACCTCGTGCTCCGCGAGGACGACGTGATCGCCGTATTCGAATCCTGATTTCCCGCGTTACTTGAAGTCCACGCCTTTCCCAAAAGGAGTCAATACATGTCAGCCAAAGAAATCCGCTTTTCCGAGGATGCCCGCCAACGCATGCTGGCCGGCGTGAATGTTTTGGCCGACGCCGTGAAACAAACCCTGGGCCCCAAGGGCCGCAACGTGGTGCTGGAGAAGAGCTTCGGCGCTCCGACCGTGACCAAGGACGGGGTATCGGTCGCCAAGGAAATCGAACTGAAAGACAAGTTCGAGAATATCGGCGCGCAGTTGGTGAAGGAAGTCGCTTCCAAGACCTCGGACGTGGCCGGCGACGGCACCACCACCGCCACCGTGCTGGCCCAGGCGATCGTCCGCGAGGGCCTGAAATCGGTCGCGGCCGGCGCCAATCCCCTGGACATCAAGCGCGGCATCGATCAGGCGGTCGGCGTGGTGGTCGAGGAATTGAAAAAGCTCTCCAAGCCCAGCACCGACAGTAAGTCCATCGCCCAGGTCGGGTCCATTTCGGCGAATTCGGACGAGGCCATCGGCCAGATCATTTCCGAGGCTTTCGACAAGGTGGGCCGGGACGGGGTCATCACCGTGGAGGAAGGCTCGGGACTCCAGAACGAGCTGGAAATCGTCGAGGGGCTGCAATTCGACCGCGGCTATCTCTCGCCCTATTTCATCAACCAGCAAGACACGCAGACGGTCGAACTCGACAATCCCTACATCCTGCTGCACGACAAGAAGATCTCCAACATCCGCGAGCTTCTGCCGGTGCTGGAGAAAGTCGCCAAGTCCGGCCGCGCGCTGTTGATCATCGCCGAGGATGTCGAGGGCGAGGCGCTGGCGACCCTGGTGGTCAACACCCTCCGCGGCGTCGTCAAGGTGGCCGCGGTGAAGGCGCCGGGCTTCGGCGACCGGCGCAAGGCGCTCTTGGAAGATATCGCGATCCTGACCGGCGGGCGGGTCCTCGCCGAGGAAGTGGGGCTCACCCTGGAAAAGGCCGACCTGGCCGATCTCGGCAGCGCCAAGCGGGTGCAGATCAGCAAGGAAAACACCACCATCGTGGATGGCGCCGGCAGCCCGGACGCCATCAGGGCGCGGGTGGCGCAGATCCGCGCGCAAATCGAGGACACCACCTCCGACTACGACCGCGAGAAGCTGCAGGAACGGGTCGCCAAACTGGCGGGCGGCGTGGCCCTGATCAAGGTTGGCGCCGCGACCGAAATCGAGGTCAAGGAAAAGAAAGCCCGCGTGGAGGACGCGCTGCACGCCACCCGGGCCGCCATCGAGGAAGGCATCGTGCCGGGCGGCGGCGTGGCGCTGATCCGCGCCCAGGCGGCCTTGAAGAATCTGGAGGGCAAGAACCACGATCAGACCGTGGGCATCGCCATCCTGCGCCGCGCGATCGAGGAGCCCTTGCGGCAGATCGTCGCCAACGCCGGCGAGGAGCCTTCCGTCATCGTCAACCGGGTGCAGGAAGGCTCGGGCGCTTTTGGCTACAACGCAGCCACGGGCGAATACGGGGATCTCTTGGAATTCGGCATACTCGACCCCACCAAGGTCACCCGTTCGGCCCTGCAGAACGCCGCTTCGGTGGCGAGCCTCCTGCTGACCACCGAGGCTCTGGTGGCGGAATTGCCCAAGGAGGACAAGGCGCCGCTGCCCGGGGGGGCGGGCGGTGGATTCGGCGATTATTGACGCCGAACCGCGGGTTCGATACCCAAAAAGGCTCCACCGGAAACGGTGGGGCCTTTATGCTATTCCGGAAGGCCAGTCGCGGCCTCCCAGCCCCAACCATCCATACGAGGAATCGCCCCCCATGAGTTTCGCCATCTCCCGCCGCATCGCCGGCCTCCAGCCTTCGGACATCCGCCTCATGACCCGCGAATGTGAGCGGCTCGGCGGCATCAACCTGGGCCAGGGCCTCGGCGACCTGCCGACGCCGGCCCCGGTCCAGGACGGCGCCATCGCCGCGATCCGGGAGAATCGGAACACTTACGCGCTGCCCGAGGGCATCGCGCCGCTCCGACTAGCCATCGCGGAAAAACTGCGGCGGGACAATGGCCTGGAGGTGGACCCCGATAAGGAGATCGTGGTCAGCGCCGGCACCACCGGCGCCTTCGCCGCGACCCTGACCGCCCTGCTCGATCCGGGTGATGGCGTCCTGCTGCTGGAGCCCTACTACGGCTATCATCTCAACACCATTCTGCTCGGCGGCCTCGAACCCCAGCTCCTGACCCTCGCGGCGCCCGAATTCACCTTGCATGAATCGGACCTCCGCGCGAGCCTGCGGCCGAACACGCGGGCCCTCGTGGTCTGCACCCCATCCAATCCCAGCGGAAAAATGTTCGGCGAGGCGGAGCTCGCCAGCGTCGAGCGCGTCGCGGCGGACCACAATCTCCTGGTCATCACCGACGAAATCTACGAGTACCTCACCTACGACGGCCACCGGCACGTATCGCCCGCGACCGTCGGAAGCCTCTGGGAGCGCACCGTGAGCATCATGGGCTTCTCCAAGACCTTCAGCATCACCGGCTGGCGGCTGGGTTACGCGGTAGCGGCGGAACCCTTGGCGAGGGCGATCAACCTGGTCAACGATCTGCTCTACGTGTGCGCGCCGACGCCCCTGCAATACGGCGCCGCGGCGGGTTTGCAGGCTCCGCCGGAACTCCTCCGGGAACTCCAGGCCGAGTATCAGCGGAAACGCGACATCCTCTGCGAGGGCCTGGCCGCCGCCGGGCTCGCGCCGATCGTGCCGCAAGGGGCCTACTACGTCCTGGCGGACATCGCCCGGTTCGGCTATCCCACCGCCAAGGCCGCGGCCTTGGCCCTGCTGGAGCAGACCGGCGTGGCCGGGGTTCCGGGCAGCGCCTTCTACCAGGGCACGGCTGGAGAGCACTTGATCCGCTTCTGCTTCGCCAAGGACGATTCGACCTTGCGGGAAGCGGTCCGGCGCCTGCCCAGATTCCGTCCGGCAGGATAGAACGCAGAGTTTCAGGGCTGGCCTTGCGTCAAATCTCACTCAGCGCCGGCGGAGGCCCGATAGCTTTCGGCATCCAACAGGGCGTCGAGTTCGGCCGGATTGTCCGCCTTGACGCGAAAGAACCATGCCGCGTAGGAGTCCTGATTGATCGCTTCCGGGGCATCGGCGAGCGCGCCATTGGTTTCGACGACCTCACCGGACACCGGGCTGTAAATATCGGAGGCCGCCTTCACCGACTCGACCACCGCGACGGCCTCGCCCGCCTTCACCTTGCGGCCGGGCTCCGGCAGTTCGACGTACACCACGTCGCCCAACTGCTCCTGGGCGAAATCGGAAATTCCGACCCGCACCGTCCCGTCATTCTCCAGCTTCGCCCACTCGTGGCTTTTCGCGTATTTCAGATCATTCGGCAGATGGCTCATGGTCGAATCCTTTATGGCAGCTGATTCATCGGGAACTCGCGGCAACTTACGGGAAAAACGGGGAGCGGTAAAGTAGGGAGATTCAGGTACGGTGCCCGCCGATTTCGCTATTCTTGAAACCGGCTCTTTTTACACGTTCCCGCTTCCGGCACTATACTGTGAGCCACTCAGCCTAAGCCTTGTCCGCGCGCCTCAATCAATAATTCATGATCCGTTCCTGCCGTTTCGTCCTGTGCGCCATGCTGGTGTTGACGCAGATGCTCATGCCCTGGGTGCATGCGCATACTGGGGTGGAAAAGGGCGGATTCCTGCATGTGCCGGGGCTGGAATTTCTCGCTGAAACCGGGAAAGGCTGCGCCGCGGCCGATGCGCAGCCGGGCGGCGCAGGTCTGATCGTGAGCGTGCAGGCAGGGCCATGGAATGGGCCTGAATCGATCCGTTTCGCGCCCGACCGCTTGATTCAGCCGTATCCGCCGCCTGTGGTTCCGGCGCTTTTCCCCAAGCTTCCGGGCGCCAACCTGACCGCTGCCGAAGCTTTCCCGTCCCCGGTCGAGCTATTCCGCCACGACGCCCGCCCGCGCGCGCCGCCTCCAAGTTCGTTCCGTCTCTGATCACCGGAGGTATGCCTCCGCCCGGCCCATCCGAGAGCGTCCGCGCACCTTGCGGCGGCCGATTCAGTCCATTCGCACCGTTCCAGGGGTGCTTCGGAGAATAACGAAATGAAGGTTTTTTACGGCATTGTGGGGGCTGTCTGCCTGTGTGTCGCGGCGCTCGCCCATTCCGAAGAGTTGCTGGTCGAGCATTACGACGAACTGACTTTCGACGAACGCTTGAACCTCCGGGAGGTCATCGAGGCCACGTTCGAGAAATACCCGCAAAGCGCCTTAATCACCGCCTTCGAAGATGAGGCGCGAGCGCTGGAGCAGCGCAGTTCCAATTGGATCGCAGGCTACCCTTTCATTTATGTGCAATGGCTCGACGACGCCGCCTTTGGCAGCCGCGGAATTGGGAATCAGGAAGTCCAATTCGGCTATCAGGTTCCCTTCTGGATGTGGAATCAGCGGAAAGCCAGCCAGCGGGTCACGGATGAAGCCAAAAAAAGCGTGGGGCTTTATGCCCGCGCGCTCCGGCACGAGGTGGCCGGACTGGTGCGCGACGCCTTATGGAACCTTCGGCTGGTGGAGAACCGCCTCGAATTGGCCCGGCAGATTTATGGAGTCGCGGAAAGACTGACGGCGGTCGTGCAGCGGCGCGTGGAGCTGGGGGATTTGGCCCGCGCCGATCTCTTGCTCGCCGAGAGCGACCAGCTGGAAAAAAAGACCGCCCTCGTGCAGGCGGAAGCGGAGGTCATGCACGCTCGCAAGGCCTACCAGAACCTGACCCGCCTCAACCGTGCTCCGAAGTCCTTCGAGGAAAAACAGAGCCCCTTGCGGCAGTTCGACGAACGCCATCCGGCGGTGGCGGCGGCCAACGCGCTGGTGGCGCGGGCGCAGGCGGAAGTCGAGTTCACCCGGTTATCTAAGCAGGGTAACCAACCATCCTTAATGCTCGGCACCGACAGCTCCCGAAATAGCAATAACGAGCGTTTTAACAATGGAACCAACGTCGCCATCACCATACCGATTGGCGGCGAGTCATGGAATGCGCCTTACGTGGCTCAGGCCAACGTCTTCCTGACCGAGCGAATCGCCCAGCGGGAAGCCTTGTGGCGCTCCCTGGAAAAGGCTCTGCACGAGGCTATTCCCCGGTTGGAGGTGGATCGCGCCGCCCTGGAGATCGCCAACCGCCGCAAGGCCATTGCCGAGACCCAGCTCAACATGAGCCGGTTGGCGTTCGAGACCGGGGAAATCGCCCTCATTGATTACCTGAAGATTCAGAGCAGTGCCCAGGCCGCCATTCGCGATGCCGCCGAACGGGCGATTCTGGTGCAAAAGGATACGGCGATCTACAACCAGGTGGTCGGAGTCACGCCGTGAGGCCGGGTTTTTCTCCCGTGGGCCGGGCTGAGGGAGTTAACCCGCCGCGTGGTGTGATCCATGCCGTATTGGGTGTTCTGCGTCGGTCCAGGCTGCGAGCTGCCGCCGAGTGTATCAGCGGATGCCTGTTGGGATTGAGCCTGGTTTTCCCGGCCGCGGCGGCGGAGGGCCTGATCCGGTTGTCGGCCGAGCAGATTGCCCATCTCGATATCCGCACCGCGTTGCCGGAGCCGGTATCCGCCATGCCACTGGCCCGGGCGCCCGGGCGGGTGGTGCTGCCGCCGGCCCGGGAATTCGTGGTCAGCGCCCTGCTCGCCGGGGTTGTCAGTCACGTGAGTGTGCCTTTGGGGGTCAGAGTTTCCAAAGATCAATCCTTGGCCCAGATTCGCAGCACCGCGCTGCTGGATCTCCAGCGCAGCCTGCTCGATGCCGCTTCCGCGTTCAGCGTGGCCCAGGCCCGGTTGAACCGGGATCAGGCCCTGGTCCAGGAAGGCGTGATTTCGCGCCTGCGCTGGCAGGAAACCAAGATCGATTTCGACAAGGCCCAGGCCACTCTCGGGGCCGCGGAGCAGACCCTGCTCGTCTCGGGTTTGAGCGCCGCCGACGTGGAAAAGCTCAAAACCAGCCGTCGGCTCGACAGTCTTTTGGAAGTGCGCTCGCCGATCGATGGCGTGGTGCTGGAGCGCATGGCGGTAGTGGGCCAGCGGGTGGACGCGCTGGCACCCTTGTTCCGCATCGGCAAGCTTGACGAACTGTGGCTGGAAGTCGACATGCCCCAGGAACGGCTGCACGAGGTCCGGATCGGCGACCGGGTCACGGTGGAAAATCCCAGGGCCGCGGCCCGCATCATCGAAGTCAGCCAGAGCGTCAATCCGCAAAGCCAAAGCGCCCTGGTGCGGGCCGTGGTGGAGCAAGGCGCCGCTGAGCTTCGGCCCGGCATGAACGTCAACGTGCAGCTGATGCACCGGAGCACCGATCGTATCTTCCGGGTGCCCGTCGCCGCGGTGATCAGCTACGAAGGCAGGCATTACGCTTTCGTGGAAACTCAAGAGGGCTTCGAAGTCCGTGAAGTGGCCGTCGCGGGGCAGGAGCCTTACAGCGTGACCATTCACGAGGGGCTAAGGCCGGCCGAGAAAGTGGCCGTGCAAGGCGTGGCGGCGCTCAAGGCTGCCTGGCTGGGGGTCGGAGAGCACGAGTGATCGCGCGGCTGATCCAGTTCGCCTTGACCCAGCGGGTTTTCACCCTTTTGGCCGCGCTGCTCCTCGCCGCGGCGGGCGGGTTTTCGGCCGTCAACCTGCCCATCGATGCCTTTCCCGACGTTTCGCCCACCCAGGTCAAGGTCATCGTCAAGGTGCCGGGCATGACCCCGGAAGAGGTGGAAGCGCGCGTCACCGCGCCCATCGAGGTAGAGTTGCTCGGTATCCCCAGGCAGACCATGCTCCGCTCCATCGCCAAATACGCCCTCACCGACATCACCCTCGATTTCGAGGAGGGCACCGACATTTATTGGGCGCGCCAGCAGGTGGCGGAGCGCCTGAGTGGCGTCTGGGGGAATCTGCCGGCGAACGTCGAAGGCGGCATGGCGCCCATGACCACGCCGCTCGGCGAGATGTTCATGTTCACCGTGGAAGGCGAGGGACTGAGCCTCACCGAGCGGCGCAGTCTCCTGGACTGGGTGATCCGTCCGGCGCTCCGCACCGTGCCGGGCGTCGCCGACGTGAACGTCCTGGGCGGGATGGTGCGGAGCTTCGAGGTCATCCCCGACAATCTCGCGCTCGCGGCACGAGGCGTGAGCATCGGCGAGCTGACCGCCGCGCTCCGAGCCAACAACCGCAACGACGGCGCCGGCCGCCTGGCGCAAGGCGAGGAAGCGCTGCTGGTGCGGGCCGAAGGCCGTATCGTGGATCTGGATGACGTGCGCACCATCGTCGTCGCCAATCGGAACGGCATTCCCATCACCGTGGGCGACGTGGCCGAAGTGCGCATCGGTGCTTTAACCCGCTACGGTGCCGTGAGCCAGAACGGTATCGAGGAGACGGTCGAAGGGCTGGTATTGAGTCTGCGGGGCGCGAATGCCCGGCAGGTGGTCGAAGGCGTGGAACGCAAGCTCGAGGAAATCCGCTCGGCGCTGCCCAAGGGCGTCGCCGTCAGCGTGTTCTACAACCGCGGCGACCTGGTCGGGAAAGCGGTGCACACCATGGTCCGGGCCCTGGTGGAAGCGATAATCCTGGTGCTCATCCTGCTGGTCCTGTTCCTGGGCGATTTCCGGGCGGCGCTGACCGTCGCCTTCATCCTGCCGCTGGTGGCCTTGTTCACCTTCCTTTTGATGGACCGCTTCGGCCTGACCGCCAATCTCATGAGCCTCGGCGGCCTCGCCATCGCCATCGGCAAGCTGGTCGATCCGGCGGTCGTGGTGGTGGAGAACATCACCACACATCTGGCCGAGCACGGCAAGACCGGCCGGCTGCCCCGGCTGCACCTCATCTACCGGGCCATGCGCGAAGTCACGGCGCCGGTGGTCTCGGGCACCCTCATCATCGGTATCGTGTTCGTGCCGCTGTTCTCCCTCGAGGGGCTGGAAGGCAAGCTGTTCAAGCCGGTGGCCTACACCAACGTGTTCGCCATGACGGGTTCCCTGATCTTCTCGCTGATCGTGATCCCGGTGCTGGCTTCTTTCCTGATGCAGCGGGTCAAGCACGAGGACCCCTGGCTGGCGCGGAAGCTCCTCGCGCTGTATCGACCGGTGCTGGGGTGGTCGCTCGCCCACGGCCGGACGGTGATGCTGGTGGCGGGACTGCTGCTGGCGTCCACCCTGGCGGTCTACGCCCAAATCGGCAAGACCTTCATGCCCATCCTGGACGAGGGCGATATCATCGTCCAGGTGGAGAAGCTGCCGTCCATCACCCTGGAGGAATCGGTGCGGCTGGACGAGCGCATTCAGAAAGCCATCCTCGAGCATGTGCCGGAAGTGGTCCGCACCGTGTCCCGGGTCGGGGTGGACGAGATCGGCCTGGACCCCATGGGCGCGCACGATACCGACAACTTCCTGATCCTGAAGCCGCCCTCGGAATGGCGCGAGGACAGCAAGGAGGTCCTGATCGAGGAGATTCGCAAGGTCCTGGCCGGCATTCCCGGCATCGCCTACGGCTTCACCCAGCCGATCCAGATGCGGGTCACCGAGATGCTGACCGGGGTGCGCGGCGACCTGGCGGTGAAGCTCTACGGTCCGGAACTCGCCGTGCTGAACGCCAAGGCCGAGGAAATCGCCGCCGTGCTGCGGAAGATACCCGGTGCTTCCGACGTGTTCACCATCCGCAACGCTGGGCTGCAGTACCTGGTGGTGAAGGTCGATCGGCTGGCGGCGGGCCGCTTGGGCCTCGATTCCGATTCCCTAGCCGACACGCTAAGGGCCCAGATCGAGGGGCTCAAGCTCGGCATCGTCCAGGAAGGCGTCCGCCGCACGCCTCTGCTGCTGCGGGGCTCCGGCGAGCCGGCCAACATGTCCACCCTCCAGATCGCCCTGCCCGACGGGCGGCGGGTGCCGCTGTCGGCGGTGGCGAGGATCGAGCCGGTGGAAGGCGTGGTGGCGGTCAACCGCGAGCGCGGCCAGCGCTTCTCCGTGGTGCGCAGCAACGTGGAGGGGCGAGATCTGGTGGGTTTCGTGGACGCCGCCAAGAAGGCCGTGGCCGGACAGGTGCAACTGCCCGCCGGCTATTACCTCCAGTGGGGCGGCCAGTTCGAGAATCAGCAGCGCGCCGCCGCCCGCCTGGCGGTGGTCATTCCGGTATCGCTAGGCTTGATTTTCCTGCTGCTGTACTCCACCTTCCAATCGCTGCGCCAGGCGGCGCTGGTGCTGGCGAACGTGCCGCTGGCCCTCATCGGCGGGGTGTACGGCATATGGCTGTCTGGGGAATATCTCTCGGTGTCGGCCTCGGTGGGCTTCATCTCCCTGTTGGGGATCGCCGTCCTGAACGGCGTCGTGATGGTGAGCTATTTCAACCAGCTGCGAGCCCTGGGATTGCCCATGGATCAGGTGGTGACGATGGGCGCCGCGCGCAGGCTCCGGCCCGTGCTGATGACCGCCGGCATCGCCGCCTTTGGCCTCGTGCCCCTGCTGTTCGCCACCGGCCCCGGCTCGGAAATCCAGCGCCCGCTGGCCATCGTCGGCGTCGGCGGCCTCATCACCTCGACCCTCCTGACCTTGGTGCTTCTGCCTCTCCTCTATCGCCGCTACGGCGAGGCGAGATCTTCCCGCGCTCTCGAAGAGGCTCGGAGGAAGGGATTGCAAATTTAGGCCTTCGACGCATTCCGAAAATCCCATGGATAAGTTCTACCTGCTTACGCTCATCGCTCCGCCTCGCCTGGAAGAACCGTTGGTCGACTGGCTGCTCGCCTTCGAGTACGGATTCAGTAGCTTTCCCGTGAACGGCCATACCAGCCGCCAAGAGGGCCTGACGCTGGCCGAGCAGGTCAGCGGACGCAAGCGCCATGTCCGCTTCGATATGCACCTTCCCGAAACGGAATGGGGGTCGCTGGTCGAGCGGCTGCGGCGGGATTTCGCGGGAACCGGTATTCATTATTGGATCTCCCCGGTGACGGCGCAGGGAGAGGTTTGAACCGAGGCTCGATGCGAAAAGTCGGCGGGAGCCTCGGGATGGAGAGAGTCAAAGCTGATGGCCTCCTTCCCGAGGGGCTCAGAGGCTCGCCACAGCGGCGAACCTCTGGGCCATCCCCCCGAACTGCCGATAGATCTCGGCAGGACCGGCTCCGGTCATTTCGCGACAGCCACGGTCGGTTCGGCGGCTAATTCCTCCTCCGGCTCAAGGACCAGCGCCAGCCGGGTTTCCCCCGCGCCGATGGTCAGGAGATCCCAAGTGAGGAGCAGCGCGCCGGCGAGCGTCACCACGCCGAACACCAGCCGCCAGAGCATGGCCTGCACGAACCAGGGCTGGTTCTGGGCCGCGAAGTAACCGCCCCAGGTGGACCCCTCGACCGCGCGCTCGATGAAGGATTGCTCGTAGCCCGCGATCAGGAGCGCCACGGTCATGCCCATGACGCCTAGGTTCAGCAGGATCATGGACCATTTCCACTTCCAGCCGTTGTCCTTGAGGTCCCCGCCCATCCAGACGTTGCCGCGCCACCGCTGCGCCGCCAGATAGAAGAACGCGATGTTGATGGTCGCGTAGGCGCCGAAGAAGGAAAGATGGCCGTGGGAGGCGGACCATTGGGTGCCGTGGGTGTAGAGATTGATCTGGGGCAGGGTGTGCATGAAGCCCCACACGCCCGCGCCCAGGAAATTGCCGAAGGTGTGGGCGATGATCCAGCCCAACGCCGGATGGTTGGTGCTGCGGAATCGGTGCACGCCGGCGTCATAGATGGAGTGCACCACCATGGCGACCAAGGGAACCGGCTCCAGGGCGGAGAAGAAGCCGCCGATGGTGAACCAGTAATCAGGCGTGCCGATCCAGAAGTAATGATGTCCAAGCCCCAGGATGCCCGAGCCGAACATCAAGGCCACCTCGATGTACAGCCAGGTCTGCACGATCCGGCGGCGGGCGCCGATCAGCTTCATGAGGCTCCAGGCCATGATGCAGCCCACCAGCACTTCCCAGGTGGCCTCCACCCAGAGATGGATCACCCACCACCACCAGTACTGGTCCACGGTGACGTTGGTGGAGTAGAACATTCCCGCCATGTAGAGACCCGCCAGGGCCACCAGGTCCAGGGTCAGAACCCCCGAGATGCCCGACCAGCGGCCCTTGGCGAAGGTCCCCGCGACGTTGTAGAAAAACACCAACATCACCGTGACGATGCCGATGTCCGCCCAGCGGGGGGCTTCGATGTACTCGCGGCCCTCGTTGACGAGCCAGCGGGTGGCATCGTTGCCGGGGCCGGTCTGGATGAGAAGATACACCAGCACGACGATGACCACTGCGCCGGTCAGCACGTAGAAGGCGATCTCGCCCCATTTGAGTCCGACGATCTCGGTGCCGCTTTCCTCCTCCAGGAACCAGTACACCGAGCCGATGAACCCGTACAGCATCCACACCACCATGGCATTGATGTGGACCATGCGGTTCACGCTGAAATCGACGAGGTCGAACAGGAAGCCCGGCCAGACGAACTGGATGGCGGCCAAGAGCCCGAACAGAAGTTGGGCCAGGAACAGGATCATCGCCACGGCGAAGTATTTCACGGCCAGCCGTTGGCCGCCGTTGAGATGGTGGCGGTCCAGGGCGCCGAAGGCCTCCTGGATTTTGCCCGAGAGGGCGGCGATATTGAGCATGGCTACTCCTCCTGCGCGTACAAGGTCTTGAAGTTATGGGGGAAGCCGTTGGTATCGATGGCCGACATCCATTTGAGGAAGGCGATCACGCCCCGGGCTTCCTCGTCGGTAATCCCGAGATGCGGCATGCGCCGCCCGGTGCCGTAAGTGCGGGCGTTCCCGGGCGGGTTCTTGAGGAAGGCCAGCATCAGGTTTTCCCGGTTGCCCGCGTCGATCCAGTTGGGGTCCAGCCAGGACTTGGTCAGATCGGGCGCATAATAGGCCCCGTTGCCCAGAATCGTGTGGCAGTTGATGCAGTTCTTGGCCTGGGTGGTTTTCTTGCCCAGCGTCACCAGCGCTTCGGCCTCGGCCTCGCTCAATGGGCGATCGAACAAGGGCTCATCGCCGCCAATGACGGGCATGTAGCGGTTCAGTTGGGCGTCGAAGCGGTAATCGATCTTCTGGTTGATGACGCTGTACGCCGGCACGCGCCGGCTGCCCGCCTGGACCTTGGACATGGAGTCGAAGGTCAGGACGATCAGCAGCACGAACGAGCCGGCCGTGACCCAGATGGCGACTTTTTTCCAGAAGCTTTCGGACGCCCAGAGCGGGGTGTGATTCACGGCGGATTCTCCTGTGAGGGACGGGAAATGGCAGAACGAGTCTGTTCATCATGCTCGGCCGCGTGCGTCGCCGAGCACAACCGGAAAACGGCCCGAGGGGCTACAAAATAGCCGGCCAGCATCGCGCCGGTCAGGACCCGCCAGTAGCCTTCGAAGTGGGCGGTTTCCGCCAATAGCCAGACGGAGGCCGCCAGCAGGGCGTAGGCGGCGTAGGCCCAGGCCAGGACGGCTCGCCGGCCGGCGAGCCTGGCCCAGGCGAACAATAGCGCATAGCAGGCGCCGCTCACGATGATCGAGGCCGAGGCGAAAAAGCTGAGCAGGAAATCGTGGAGCTCGACGGGTCGGATCACGGCAGGAAGCTTAGGCCATGGGCCCTGAGTTGATGGACTTCGCCGGCGTGGCGCGGGGCTGTCTTCCTCAAGGAAGCCAATTCGGTCTGGGGGAGAGCGATCCCCATCGCGGGTCTCGGCACGATCGTTACCTCATTCGCGGGAATGGTCAGGCATTCAGTCTCGGGGAAAACAGAATCGGCGTGTATCGAGCCAGGAACAGCCCATAGGCGGCCAGCCAGAATCCCACCGAAGCGCTCAGCCAGCCGCTGCCCGCGGGAGACAGCACCCGGCACAAGGCGCCCAGTGTCAGCAGGAGAAAGGCCGCCGTCATCGCGGGAGACGCTCGCAATGGACGCCCGGTGTGGCCCAGGGCGACCCGCGCGGCGACCCCCAGGATCATGGTGCCGACGGCCCCGTAGCTCAACGCGTGAATGCCGCTGTCGAACAGGAAGCGCAGCTTCAGGATGGCCAGGCCCAACAGCGCGAAACCTACCGGTATCCAGGCGTAGCCGAGATGCAGCACCCACAGCAGCGGCTCCTGCCGGGCCAGCCAGCCTTGCCAGCGCGCCACCCGGACCATTTGGATGATGGCTGCCGCGACGCCGGCCCAGCCGGTCAGCCGCGAGTCCGGCCATGCCACGAACCCGACGCCGAAGACCACCGTCGCGGCCACGCTGGCCAGATCGACGCGATCGAAAGGCGGCAGCCGGACAGTCCGCTCAGGACGGTTGAGCTTCAACCAGTTCTGAGTGAACGCCGGAATGATGCGTCCGCCCACCAGGGAAATCATGCCCAGCACCAGGAACAGTCCCGCCCGAAGGCTGGCTTCCGCCCCGGCGCTTCCCCCGGCCCAAGCCTCGACGAAAAAAACGCCTTCGGCCGCCAGAAAGGCCGTGAGCAGGAAAACGACCTTGTAGTTCCGGACGTTTCAGACCGCGTAGACTTCCCTCGCCATGAGGCCGATCAAGCCCGCCCAAAAAACCAGGCTGGCCGAGCCCCAGACCAGGAGCCCCGGACGGCCGGGCAGGAACGCGCCGAGCCGCGCCATGGCCCATGC
>CADDYU010000008.1 GCA_902810705.1 Methylococcaceae bacterium | reverse complement strand
CTAGGAATTACCATGCTTGACAATAGCTTCTCGGGATCGGACAAATCGCCGACAAAGCGCTTTGGGGGTGACGGGAGCTTTTTAACTAGGGTGGGCGCGACGACGATATCCGCTTCCGCCGCGAGTTCCGGCTGCTGATAGATATCGATGATTTCGAGATCGTACCGTCCGGTCAGGTACTGTTCGCATAGCGCCTTGAGCATCGTGATCGCGCGCAGCGATCCCGGCCTCCCGCCGGCCACGTAGAGGCGAAGCACAGCGCGCTCGCGCGGCGGCGAAGCCGGTTCGAACCTCTCTATGCAATTGTCGGCCGATGCGGCGCTCAGGGGATCTCGGCCGCATTGTTCTTCCATAACAAAACTCCTTTTGAACACTCCTTAAAACTTTAGACGCCCCGCGGCCGGAGGTCCAATCCCACCAAGACCCGCTCCGTATTGGAGAGATCGCCGATGATCTTTCGCATGGGCTCCGGCAGCTTTCTGACCAGGGTCGGAATGGCGAGAATCTGGTCGCTTCGCGCGAACTCGGGGTTTTCCATAAGATCCACGACTTCAATCCGGTAACGGCCCGCGAGGTGCTCCTCGCAGAACTTCCTCAAGTTGGCCAAGGCCGCCAGTGACTTGGCCGTCTGGCCCGCCACATACAAGCGCAGGTCCCAAATATCAGCGGCCAGCGGCTCTCGGTCTTGCAGGAGATCCGTCACGGCCTGCGGCTTCTGGCCGCCTACGCTGGTCATCGGGCTTGCTCCAGCCGCGACGGCGATTCCACCGCGGCTTCCCTCAGATTGGCATCCGCCTGGCGCAGCGCCGCGAAACGCGCCCGCTCCGCCTCCCTTAGCGCGGCATCCGCTTCCATTTGGACTGCAAGCCGCTGCAGCTGGTCTTCTTCCGATTGGAGCTCGATGCGCAGGGCGGCAATCTGCGCCTCCAGCGCTTGGCGTTTTCGAGCGATGGCCCGCTGCTTTGCGTCGAGTTCCTGACTGCGTAGAAGCGCCTCCGCCTTTTCCTTGGATTCTTGGACGAAACGTGCCGTTCCCGTCAAAACGCCCGCCGGACCGAGATAGGCATCCACCAGCTCGACTCCCCGCTCGGTGAGCCGGAATTCTCGAATTTGATTGGAGTGGGCCATGCCCCGCGATTTCAGGACATAGAGCGCGCGATTCCGCTCGCCGCCGCCCTCCTCGATCGTGCGGAGCCCGAGCCAGGTATCCATCAGCGAGGATACGCCCGCCTCGGTTTGCGCGATGTCCTCCTTTCCGCTGGTAAGATTGGTAAAGAAGGCGGTGATTCGATGGCTCTTGAAGAAGTCCATCAGGCGCAGCAATACGAGCTTGGCTTCGGTGAGCGTGCCCGCCGAGGCCAAATTGGTAATGGGATCGATAATAACGGTGCGCGGTTGGAAATCCGCAAAAAACTTGAACATCGTTGCCAAATGAGTCTCCAGACGCTGAAAGGTGGGTCGCATGGCGGAAAAGCGTAGTAGTCCCCGATCGATCGGAGTTTTCAGATCAAGGCCGATGGACCCCATGTTGCGGATGATTTGGCTCGCCGACTCTTCGAAGGCGAAGTAGAGCACCCTCTCGCCCCGGCCGCAGGCCGCGACGGCGAAATGGGCGGCGAGGCTGGTTTTACCCGTCCCGGCGGTGCCCGTGATCAGCACGCTGCTGCCTCGATAGACCCCCTGTCCCCCCAGCATGATGTCGAGCCTTGGAATGCCCGTCGAGACCCGCTCGTTGGAGACCTCATGGTCCAATCCCAGAGAGGTGACGGGAAAGACCGAGATGCCCTTTTCATCGATCAGAAACGGGTATTCGTTGGTGCCATGCAAGGTGCCGCGGTATTTGACCACCCGCAGGCGGCGCGTGGCGATCTCCTCGTGGACGCGGAAGTCCAGCAGGATCACGCAGTCCGACACGTATTCCTCCAGCCCGTGCCGGGTCAGCTGGCCATGGCCGCGCTCGGCGGTGATGATGGTGGTGACGCCCCGGTCCTTCAGCCAGCGGAACAGCCGCCGCAGCTCGGCCCGCAGAATGGATTCGTTTCGCAAGCCGGAAAACAGCATTTCCAGGGTATCCAGAACCACCCGCTTCGCGCCGATCCGGCCGATCGCGTCCGCCAGGCGGATGAAGAGACCGTCGAGATCGTATTCGCCGGTCTCCTCGATCTCGGAGCGGTCCACGCGGACATAATCGATGAACAGCTGCCCGCCGGCGCATAGCTGGTTCAGGTCATAGCCCAGGGACGCCACGTTGGCGGCCAGTTCGCCGGCGTTTTCCTCGAAGGCCATGAAGACGCCGGGCTCGCCGTACTGGAGAATGCCGCGCAGCAGAAATTCCATCCCGAGCAGCGTCTTGCCACAGCCGGGCCCGCCGCACACCAGGGTCGTGCGCCCGGTGGGCAAGCCGCCCAGGGTGATTTCATCCAGGCCCTCGATGCCGGTGGGCGTCTTCGGCAGAGCATTCGCCACGGCGCCAACGGAAAGGGATAGAAGCATAACAATTCCTTACGTTTTGAAGAAAACTCGGAAAATGCCGCTCAATAAAGCTAATTTTGCGTTTTCCGCAGGCACTTTAAAAGGCTCCATTCGAGAGATGGGACCCTAAGGATGCATTCCTTATAACCCCCTCAGCCTGATGCTTTATTCAGCGCCAAATCTAAAAGGCGACCCTGAGTAAGTCGTATCGCCTCAAATCCGATCGATTCTACCATTCCTTGAAGAGAATGGACGGTCAACCGCCCGCTTGGCGCCCGATCGCGGCGGCGCTTGCGGGATTGTTCAAGGCGGCGTGCCTTGCTGGAGCCTTGCCAGCCGTTGCCGGGACCGCCTCGTCATGGCTATTCCGAACCCAGACACAGTACAATCTGCCGCCGTGATTATCAGGGACGAGGGTATTCTATGGCTTGGTTGTTCGGCTGCCGCGATGCCTCCTTGGCTGCGGAAACCCTGGAACGCCTGCTGCAAGAGGTGGAACGGAAGGTCTTGTGCCCCGCGCCCCTCAGGTACGCCGTGGCCGATGGCCGCCTTTGCGCAGCTTTCGGGGGAGAGGCTCATGCCGCGGCGGATGGGGTGCTAGCGGCGATCGCCGGATTCCCCCGCTGGAAGGATCCAGATCTTGTGGCCGTCGCCCGCGGCCTCGGGCATGCCGCCGCCCTGGCGGAAGCCTACCGACGCAGGGGCGAAGCCTTGGTCGAGGAGATTCTCGGCGCCTTCAGCCTGGCCGTGATCGATCCCGCCCGGGACACGGTCGTTCTGGCCTTGGACCGCATCGGCCAACAGCACCTGTACTATTCTCAGGGTCCCGAGGGCCTGGTGTTCGGCTCCAGCGCCGACCTGGTGCTCGCCCATCCGGCCGTAGGCCGGGAGATCGATTCCCAGGCTGTGTTCGACTACGTCTATTCGCACCACTGCCCCAGCCCCGGTTCGATCTACCGGCAAGTCCGCAAGCTGGAAGGAGCGCAGCGCCTGATATTCCGAGACGGCAAGGCGGAGGTGGAGCGTTACTGGCAGCCGGAATTCCGGGAAGATACAAGTCCCCGGGAGGATTTGGCCGAGCGATTGCGGAACGCGGTCTTCGATGCCGTGGCGCGGTTCGGGGAGGCTGGCGGAACCGTCGGAGCCTTCCTCAGCGGCGGTCTCGACAGCTCCACCGTGGCCGGGGCATTGGCGCGAGCCAGCCCCGGGATGGCCAGGACCTTCTCCATCGGCTTTCCGGTGCAAGG
Organism: Methylococcaceae bacterium; assembly: GCA_902810705.1. Taxonomy (GTDB): domain Bacteria; phylum Pseudomonadota; class Gammaproteobacteria; order Methylococcales; family Methylococcaceae; genus CADDYU01. The sequence goes on along the minus strand of CADDYU010000008.1, from coordinate 50,538 downwards.
CTACGATGAACTGGCCTATGCCCGGATCGCGGCCGAGCACTTCAAGACCCGTCAGTTCGACTATTATCTGACGCCCGACGACGCCGTGGCCGCCATTCCTAGCATCGCCGCCGCTTGCGACGAGCCGTTCGGCAATTCGTCCGCCTTGCCCACCTATTTCTGCGCCAAGCTCGCGAAGGCGCACGGCGTGGACCTGCTGTTGGGCGGGGACGGCGGCGACGAATTGTTCGCCGGCAACGCGCGCTACGCCAAGCAACAGTGGTTCGAGCCCTATGGCGCGCTGCCGGGGCGGGTGCGGAACGGCCTCGAGGCCGGCTTGCGCGCGCTGCCGGCGGCGCTGACCGGGCGGTTTCCGGCCCAGAAGATCGCCCGCTATGTCGAGCAAGCCAGGGTGCCCTTGCCGGACCGCCTGCACGACTACAACTTCCTGCATCGGGTGGCGCCGGCCGAGGTCTTCGCCGCCGATTTTCTCGCGGCGATCGAGCTGGACGCGCCCCTCGCCGCCCAGCGGGAGTGTTACGGCCGTCTGCCGGAAGCCTCGGCGCTGAACCGCATGCTCTACCTGGACTGGAAAATCACCCTGCACGACAACGATCTGGTGAAGGTCAACCGGATGTGCGAACTGGCCGGGATTTCGGTCGCTTATCCCATGCTGGACGACGAGGTGGTGGAACTGTCCTGCCGGGTGCCCTCCCGGCTCAAGCTCAGGCGCGGCAAGCTCCGCTGGTTCTACAAGCAGGCGTTCGGAGGCTTTCTCCCGGAGGCCATTCTCCGGAAATCCAAGCACGGTTTCGGCCTGCCGTTCGGCATCTGGCTCAAGGAACATCCGCCGCTCCGAGACCTGGCCTACGACAGCGTGAGCCAGCTCAAGCGGCGAGCGTACTTCCTGCCCGGCTTCATCGACGCGGCGATCCGGATGCACCGATCCGGACATTCGGGCTATTACGGCGAGCTGATCTGGATCTTGATGATGCTGGCGTTATGGCTGGACGCCAAAGAGTCACGCGGCGCGGCTTCCCCATGAGCATGACGCCCAAGCTCATCGTGTTTTCCTCCCTGTTCCCGAGTTCCGTCCGACCCCACGCCGGGATTTTCATCCGCGAGCGCATGTTCCGGGTGGGCGCGCATCTGCCTCTGACCGTGGTATCGCCGGTGCCCTGGTTCCCGTGCCAGGGCTGGCTCCGGCGGTGGAAGCCCGACTACCGACCGCTGCCGGCGCGCATGGAAACGCAGGCTGGAGTTTCGGTCTTCTATCCCCGGTTCCTGGCGGCGCCCGGCTTCCTTCGGCGCCTGGATGGCCTGTCCATGGCGCTCTGCAGCGCGCCCTTGCTGCGCCGCCTGAAGAACTCCGGCCACAACCTCATCGACGCCCATTTCGCCTACCCCGACGGCTACGCCGCCGTGCGGCTCGGCCGCTGGCTCGGGCTGCCGGTCACGATCACCCTGCGCGGCACCGAGGTGCCCCTGGCGAAATCCGGATCGCGCCGGAAGCGAATGCTTCTGGCCTTGACCGGGGCGAAGCGGGTGTTTTCGGTGGCGGACTCCCTGAAGCGCCACATGGCGGGGCTGGGCGCCGACGCCGCCAAGATCCGGGTGGTCGGCAACGGCGTGGATACCTCGATTTTCCATCCGCTGGACAAATCCGCGGCCCGGCGGGCGCTGGGTATTGCCGACGCGGCGCGGGTCTTGATCACGGTGGGCGGCCTGGTGGAGCGCAAGGGCTTTCACCGGGTCAACGAGTTGCTGCCGGCTCTGAAAGGCAAACATCCGCACCTCGTGTACCTGATCGTGGGCGGCGCCAGCCCCGAGGGAGACTGGTCGGAGCGGCTGCGCCGGCAAGTCGCGACCTTGGGCTTGGAGGACACGGTACGCTTTCTCGGCCCCATGCCTTCTGCGGCCTTGAAGGAGCCGCTCTCGGCCGCCGACGTGTTCGTGCTCGCCACCGCCAACGAGGGTTGGGCGAACGTGCTCCTGGAAGCGATGGCCTGCGGCTTGCCGGTCGTCGCTACCGACGTGGGGGGCAATCGGGAAGTCGTCTGCCGGGACGAACTCGGCCTGATCGTGCCCTTCGGTCAACCGGAAGCTTTGAGGGATGCCTTGGACCGGGCGCTCGCCGCTTCGTGGGACCGGGAGACCATCATCGATTACGCCCGCGCCAATGGCTGGGACGGGCGGATCGCCGTGTTATGTGAGGAGTTCCAGAAACTCGTGGAACGGCCTTCAGCTGGAGCCGGCTGATAGGGGCCTATCGTGAATGCCGCTGGCCGGAGCGCCGCCGCGCCCGTCGCCGATTGGGCTTGTGCGCCGCGGCGCGAGGTTGCGGACGGGGGGGAGGCGCTCGCAACGCGAGTTCCGGCGCCTTCGCCGGGCGATAGGTCCATAGCGAGTGGAGCAGGAAATTGACCGGGGGCACGGTGAGGACAATCAGGGCGATCCCGACCGGATACGCTAGGCCGGCGCGTTCCACGGCGGCGGAGAGGAGGATGGATTGCACCAGCCCCACGCTGCAGACCAGCCAAAAGCGCAGGAAGGAGCGGCCGGAGATCTGCCCGGAAAAACTCCAGCGGGTGTTCAGCAAATAGGAAATCAGGGTTCCGAAAGTGAACGCGGCGCCATTGGCGGCGGGCGGCGTCCAGCCGTTCAATTGGATCGCCGTCACGGCATAGGCGGTATGGCAGGCGGTGACGATGACGCCCGAAACGCCGAATTTGATGACGCGCCTTAGAAAGGGCTTGATCACGTGGCGGTCAGGATGGCCAGCAGCGAAACCCCGAGCGGCAGATTGGCCCGCCGCAAAAGCGCCGCCTCGCTGCCGAAAAGGGTCAGAAAAGCCGCGTTGAGCGGATGGGCCGGCGGCTCCTCGCCAAGGCTGCGCTCGCCGGGCAGCAGCCGGTCGGCGAACCGCGCGGCGACCGCGAGAGGGAACAGCCACAGGTTGAAATAGGACATCCGGGCGATCCTGCAGCCCGCTTCATCGCAGCATTGCCGCAGCGTCTTTTTGGTGTAGCGGCGGAAATGATGGAGTTTCACGTCGTGCTGGCTCCAGAGCCAAGCATGGGCCGGCACCGTCAGGAGAATGCTCCCGCCGGGTTTAAGCAGCTGCCGCAAGGCCCGCAATGCCGCCACGTCGTCCTCGATATGCTCCAAGACATCGAACAGGCACACCAGATCGAAGCTGGGGGTATCGAAAGGTAAGCCATCGGGGAGAAATCCCTTCCGCACCGGAACGCCGGTTTTTTCCGCCGCCCTGGCCCGGGCGTAGTCGTCGAGTTCGACGGCATGGACTTCGCCGAAACGATCCAGCATGGCGAGATTGCCGCCGGTGCCGGCGCCAACTTCCAGAATGCGGGCCCCAGGACCGGGATTCAGGGCTTCGATGATTGAGGCGAGGATTCGCCGCCGTCCCGCGAACCACCAGTGCTCATCCTCGGTCCGCGCCATGACCTCGTAAGCTTCCGGGTTCATCGCCCGGCCTGCCCGCTGCGGCGACCCTGAAGGACATACAAGGGCCGCCGCTTGCCGCCGAATTCGGCTCCGTTCTTGAATTTCGCTCGGACCAGGTACACCGGCCTTTGCTTGGCTTCCGTATAGATGCGTCCTATATATTCTCCCAGCATACCGATCCCTATGAGCTGCACTCCGCCCAGGAACAATATTGTAACCAGCAACGACGCGTAGCCGGGTACGTCCACGCCGTAGATCAGCGTTTGGGCAATGATGAAGATCAGATAGGCGAACGCCCCCAAGGCCACGATCAGGCCGACGTAAGTCCAGACCCGCAAGGGCGTGGTGCTGAAGCTGGTGATGCCTTCCAGGGCGAAGTTCCAAAGCTTCCACCCCGAGAACTTGGTTCGGCCGGCGATCCGCGGCTGACGGGTGTACTCAATGCATTGGGTGCGGAAGCCCAGCCAGGCAAACAGGCCCTTCATGAAGCGGCGCCGTTCCGGCAGGGTTTTCAGCGCGTCCACCACCTTCCGATCGAGCAGGCGAAAATCACCCACGTCCTCGGGGATCTTGGGATCGGACAAAAAATTGTGAACCCGATAAAACCAGGCGGCGGTCCGGCGTTTCAAGAAGGAGTCCGAGGAACGGTCGGAGCGCTTGGCCAGCACCACCTCGAAGCCCTTCTCCCATTCGGCGACCAGGCAGGGTATCACTTCCGGCGGGTCCTGCAAGTCCACGTCCATCGGAATGACCGCATCGCCCGAGGCTTCCTGCAGGCCCGCCGTCAGAGCCGCCTCCTTGCCGAAATTGCGGGTCAGGTCCACCACCACCAGGTCGGACCGGTTTTTCGAGGCCTCGATCAAGCAGTCCAAGGTGTCGTCGGTGCTGCCGTCATTGACGAAGACGAATTCGAAGCGGTAGCCATCCATCCGCTTCGAAATCGACTCCATCTCGGCCAGAAATGTTGGAATGGCCTCGGTTTCGTTGAATACGGGAATGACCAATGAAATTGTCGTCATGGGAAACGGCCTCCTTGCTGAGTTCGTTCGAATAATTTGTGATGCGCCGCGCCCGCGGAACTGAAAGAGCGCTATATCTAAGCATACGTTAGAACACGTAAGAACCCGTTCGAGATACTTACGCCTTATTGGGAAGCCTCGCGTTCGGAATCCGAAGGCCATGAGCCCCTCGCCGGCCGGCGAAGAATGCCGGCTTGGAAAGGGGGCGAGAGCCCCGTCATCCGATCCAGACGCTTTTGATGTTGACGAACTCGCGCAGGCCAAAGCCGCCGAGTTCCCGGCCGTAGCCGGAGTCCTTGACGCCTCCGAAGGGTAAGCGCGGGTCGCTTTTCACCAGCCCGTTGACGAAAGCCAGGCCGCACTGCATCTCGCGGGCGAAGCGCTCGCCCCGCTCGGGGTCCCGGGTCCAGACCGATCCGCCCAGTCCGTAGTGGTGCCGATTGGCGATGGCCAAGGCTTCGGCTTCGTCCTTGGCCCGAACGATGGCCGCCACCGGCCCGAACAGCTCCTCGTCGTAAGCCGGCATTCCCGTCCGGACCCGATCCAGGATCGAGGGCCGATAGAAGAAGCCGGGGCCATCCAGCGGTTCGCCGCCGGCAAGCAGCTCGGCGCCGCCACGGATGGATTCGGCGACTTGCCGGTGCAGGTTGTCGCGGAGATCGCGGCGCGCCAGAGGGCCGATTCGGGTGTCTTCGCGCGCCGGATCGCCGACGGTCAGCCCTTCCACCTTCCGCCGGAACCGGTCCAAGAATGCATCGGCGATGGCGTCGATCAGGATGAAGCGCTTGGCGGCGATGCAGCTTTGTCCGCTGTTTTGGTAACGCGCCGTCACCGCCGTTTCCACCGCTTGTTCCAGATCGGCATCCTCCAGCACCACGAACGGATCGGAGCCGCCCAATTCCAGCACGGTCTTTTTCAGGGCCGCGCCCGCGAGAGAGGCGATGCGTCGGCCGGCGCGCTCGCTCCCGGTCAGGGTGACGGCGTGGACCTGCGGGGTGGCGATGAGTCGTTCCGCTTGAGTATGGGAAATGGGCAGCCAGCGGAATACGCCGGCCGGAACGCCCGCCTGGACGAGAATGTGCTCGATGGCCTCGGCGCAGCGCGGCACGTTGGGGGCATGCTTCAGCAGCCCGCAATTGCCGGCCGCGAGAGCCGGGGCGGCGAAGCGGAAAACCTGCCAGAACGGAAAGTTCCAGGGCATGATGGCCAGCACTGCGCCCAGCGGCTGGTAGGCGACGTAGCTCCGTCTGGCATCGGTTTCGATCTCCTCGCTTTGCAAGAAGCGCTCCGCGTTATCGGCGTAGAATTCGCAGCCGCGGGCGCATTTTTCGATTTCGGCGCGGGCTTCCACGATGGGCTTGCCCATCTCTTCGGTGATGAGCCGGGCGCAGCTCTCGAGGTTCTGGCGCAATAAACCGGCCGCCGCCATCAAGCACGTGGCCCGCTCCCGCGTCGGAACCGCCCGCCATTGAGGCGCGGCGGCTTCCTGGACGCGGAGCGCCTTCGCCAGCGTGGCGTCGTCCCACATCGCGTACGACTCGACGGTTTTTCCGGTGGCGGGATTCAGGCTGAGATAATCCATAAGATTCGGCTATTAGGTGAATAAATTTCCCGGCGTCCGGGTCCGAGTCCGCATCGCGGTTTGGTGCCTTCCGGGAACACACCGTTTCGGGCCAAACGGGCAGGTCCGCCGCTAGGCCCTGACGACCGGCCCCGGCCCAAAGACCACAAAGCCCCTCTCGGCGCCCCGATCTCGGCAGGCGGCCCGGCATTCGGGAGTCCTTTAAGGTTCGATCGGCCGGACGCCGCATTGACGCGACTTGACCAGCGGATATAATCCGCCGTCCCTCAAGATAAAGCGGCTTGCCCGGCACTCGACCAAGACCTTGCTTTCCATCCATCTCGCGCCGGATGCCGCTTGCGGTCATCGCCCTTATAGACCGCTCTCCACTCAGGCTGTTCTTCCGCCGGGCGTCGTTACGCCGAGGACCGGTTTTCCTCGCCTTTGATTTATGTACCGAGAGATCAGAACTTCACCGTGGGCGATGGCGGCCAGCTTTTGGCGCAATCGCCAGCTTATCTGGCAAATGACCAAACGGGATGTCATCGGGCGGTACCGCGGTTCCGTCATGGGCCTCGCCTGGTCATTCTTCAATCCGCTTCTGATGCTGTCTGTTTATACTTTCGTTTTCAGCGTCGTCTTCAAGGCCCGTTGGGGCGGCGCCGGCGAGGAAAGCAAGACCGAGTTCGCCATTATCCTGTTTGCCGGAATGATCGTGCACAGCTTGTTCGCCGAATGCCTCAACCGGGCGCCGGGATTGATCTTGAATAACGTGAATTACGTAAAAAAGGTGGTATTTCCCCTGGAGATATTCCCCTGGGTGGCGATGGGGTCGGCGCTATTTCATGCGCTGGTGAGCATTTCCGTGCTCCTGATCTTTTTTCTGGGCATGAAGCTGTATTTGAATTGGACGATCATTTATCTTCCGATCGTGCTGTTTCCCCTGGTGCTCTTGACGATGGGCGCCGCCTGGTTTCTCGCCTCGATCGGGGTTTACCTGAGGGACGTGGGGCACATCATCGGCATGGTCACCACCGTGCTGATGTTTTTATCTCCGGTGTTTTATCCAGTGTCCGCCTTGCCCGAGGAATATCGCGGCTTGCTTCAACTGAATCCCGTCACGTTCATCATCGAGCAAGCGCGAAACGTCATCATTTGGGGCGTTCCTCCCGATTTAATCGGACTCGGCGTGTACGCGGCGGTGAGTTTAGTGATCGCCTGGGCGGGCTTTTCGTGGTTCCAGAAAACGCGCAAGGGATTCGCCGATGTCCTCTGACGAAATCGCCATTCGTGTCAACAATCTCAGCAAGTGCTACCAGATTTACGAGCGGCCACCGGATCGATTGAAGCAATCCATCGTTCCGCGCCTGCAACGGCTTGCCGGGCGCCCGTCAAGCACCTATTTCAAGGAATTCTGGGCGCTAAGGGACGTCTCCTTCGATGTCAGGAAAGGGGAAACCGTCGGCATTATTGGCCGTAACGGCTCCGGAAAGTCCACCCTGCTGCAAATGATTTGCGGAACGCTGACGCCGACCGCCGGAACGGTCGAGGTCAACGGCCGCGTCGCCGCCTTGCTCGAACTCGGCGCCGGATTCAATCCGGAATTCACCGGGCGGGAGAACGTGTACATGAACGGCGCGGTGCTCGGCCTCAGCCGCGAGGAAATCGACGCCCGGTTCGACGACATTGCCGCCTTCGCCGACATCGGGGACTTCATCGAGCAGCCGGTCAAGACTTACTCGAGTGGAATGTATGTGCGATTGGCGTTCGCCGTCATCGCGCACGCGGATGTCGACATACTCGTCATCGACGAGGCGCTCGCCGTCGGCGATGCGTTCTTCGTCCAGAAGTGCATGCGCTTTTTACGGAATTTCACGGAGCGCGGCACGATTCTTTTCGTAAGCCACGACACGGGGGCTGTCATAAATCTGTGCAGTCGAGCCGTTTGGCTCCAAAAGGGGCAAGTCGCGCTGACCGGTACCCCTAAACAGGTGAGCGAGCATTACTTGGCTGCGTTATACGAGTCACAACAAGGATCGAGTGCCCAGGTAGAGCCAACCGCCGAGCATGAATCCGGCCTGGACGACGAGCCTCGCGATATCCGTCTCGATTTTATTAATTCGACTTATCTGCGCAACGATATTGAGTTGTTCCAGTTCCGCCAGGATGCTTCATCCTTCGGTCAAGGCGGGGCGATAATTACTTCCGTGAGGCTTACGGATCGAGCAGGAAAACCCCTTTCGTGGGTGGTGGGAGGAGAGGATGTCTGCTTGGTTGTGCGTTGCTTAAGCAAGATTTACTTGCTGGGCCCGATTGTTGGATTCTTTGTTAAAGATTACTTGGGGCAGAATTTATTCGGGGATAATACCTATATTACCTACAGATCGACGCCGTTGGTTATCCCGCCTGGCAAGGTGTTCGAAACCAAATTTAGCTTTAAGATGCCAATACTTCCAGTCGGCGATTACAGTATTGACGCCGCGATTGCCCAGGGAGATCAAAGTGATCATATCCAGCATCACTGGGTATATGATGCGATGATTTTTAAATCGCATTCCAGCAGCGCGTGCACTGGCTTGATTGGCATACCCATGAAAAGTATCGAAATATCGATGCATGATAACTCTGAATAGCAGGTATGGTTAAAATAAGAGAGTCCGCATTTATTCAGCCCAATCACATAGTCAAGCCAACAAGCTGGGTTGCGCATATACCCTTTGCCAGCTGGATCATGTCGGTCCTAAATCCGCGAATATTCGTCGAGCTTGGCACGCATTCCGGGAATTCTTATTTGGGTTTTTGTCAATCGGTGGCGGAAAACCGGCTCGGTTCAAAATGCTATGCCATTGATACTTGGAGGGGAGACGAGCACGCGGGTTATTATGGCGAGGAAATATTCAACGACTTATCACGATATAACGATCAACAATACTCCTCTTTCTCGCAGCTATTGCGGATGACCTTCGATGAGGCGCTGCCTTATTTCAGCAATAATTCGATTGACTTGCTCCATATTGACGGACTCCATACCTATGAAGCGGTGAAGCATGATTTTGAATCTTGGCTGCCCAAAATGTCTACTCGCGGTGTCATTTTATTTCATGACACAAACGTGCGAGAGCGGAATTTTGGCGTGTGGATGCTCTGGGAAGAGTTATCCTCGCACTACCCAAGCCACGAGTTCAAGCATTCCCACGGATTGGGTGTGCTGTTGGTAGGCAGTGAGTATGCCGAAAACAGCCCGCCGGAATTGTTGCGCGAAATCGAGCACGAAAGCTCAATTTTTCCGGTATTGGGAGAAAGGATACTGACAAAGTTTCAATTTGCGGAGAGGGAAAATCAGGCTATTAGCCTCACGCAGATTGCGGCCGAGCGCGATGGGCGGATCGCCAGTCTCGCTCAGGCCCTGACCGGCCGTGATGCGCAAATCGCTGATCTCGCCCAAGCCGTGACCGAGCGCGACGCTCAAATCGCCGAACTCAATCAAGCGATAGCCGACCTCAAGGGGCACATTGCCAGGCTTTCCGAGGCCGAAGCCGAATGTAGCCAAAAGTTTATAAGGCTTAACAAAGAATTATCCGACCGTGACGAACAGATCGTCAGTCTCGCTCAGGCGCTAACCGGCCGTGACGGGCAGATTGACAGCCTTGCTCAAGTGATAGCTGAGCGCGATGCGCAAATCGCCGATCTCGCCCAAGCCGTGGCCGAGCGCGACGCCCAGATTGCCGAGATCAAGTCATCCTCCAGTTGGAGGGCAACCGCCCCTCTGAGATCGGTTAAACAGGTATTTCGCGGCGTAATGCGACCGCCAATGTCGGCGGTCGCGCCCCGATCGCTCCACCAGCCGATCCTGACGCGCCGTAGCAAAAAGGCGAATTCCAAGGATCTGGAAATTAAAGAAACTCAATCGAGCGTTATTGAAGAAATTGAATTGCTTCGGAACAAGAATGATGATCTCGATGAGGCTGAATTCTGCCCGGAGTTTTATCTCGCCAATAATCCGGACGTCGCTGCCGCCGGCGTTGATCCGTATGAGCACTATGTAAGATACGGAAAAGCCGAGGGCCGGCTGGGAAGGATGCCGGAGCAAGCCGTCGATGGTGCCGAGCCGCTGGACAGTGAGCCCGCCGCTGAGAAGGAGGACTTCGAGTTCTGTCCGGAATTTTATCTCGCCAATAATCCGGACATCGCTGCCGCCGGGATCGATCCGTACGAGCACTATGTGCAACATGGAAAAGCCGAGGGGCGGCTGGGAAGGATGCCGGAACTTATTCGGCTCGGTGATTTCGAGTCGCTGGACGACTCTCGGGAGACGGTATTGGTCGTCGGACACGAGGGATCGCGGACGGGAGCGCCGATCCTGAGCTATAACCTGGTGCGCGCGCTACAAGAAAAATATAACGTTTTGGCTCTGTTTCTCGGGCCTGGACCCATTCTGGAAGCCTGCCGTGCGGCGGGAGCGGTTGTTCTCGCAGCCCCTCACCGCATCCGTTTGTCGCTAAATTCGAACTTTTCTGACCTGCTCATCAAGCCCATTGCCGAGGCGGTCACGCTTAAATTCGCCATTATCAATAGCATCGAGTCCCGAGGGGTGCTCATGGCGCTCGGCAAGCTTTATATTCCCGCGATCACGCTCGTTCACGAATTCGCGTCTTACGTCCGTCCTCTGAGCAGCTTTCGAGAAACCGTCTTTTGGTCCGGGCAAACCGTATTTTCAGCCCGGATCACGCGGGAGAGTTTCTGCTCCCCCGAGGTCCCGGAGATGGTCGGGCGAGAGTTTCCGATTGTTCCTCAGGGGCGATGTCTATTACCTGTCGATGCAGGAACGGATATTCAACCAGGGCAGGCCGATGCCGCGAAACTCCGGCAGTTGATGCGGCCTCCGCGATTTCCGGCCGATGGCCTAGTCATTCTAGGCGCGGGTTTCGTGCATATTCGCAAGGGCGTGGACCTTTTTATCGAATGCGCAACCCGGGTATGCGAGCAGGCGCCCGATCTGCCCTGCCGATTCGTCTGGATCGGCAAGGGATATGCTCCGGATATGGATACTTATTCCATGTTCTTGGCCGACCAGATCAGTCGCGCGGGATTGAAGGGGCAATTCTGCTTCATCGATGAGGTGTCCGATCTGGCCGCTGCTTACGAGGAAGCGGATATTTTCTTGTTGAGCTCTCGACTTGACCCGTTGCCCAATGTTGCACTTGATGCATTGTCCGAGGGCTTGCCTCTGGTCTGTTTCGACAAGACCACCGGGATCGCGGACATCTTGCAAGAGCATGGACTGGGCGAGACTTGTGTGGCGGCCTATCTGGATACGCAGGACCTGGCGCGCAAGGTGCTTGCGCTGGCGCGGTCGAGCGAATTGCGGGAAGAGATTGGCGCGAAATCCATCCATTTGAGCGAGCGGACATTCAACATGACGGGTTACCTCGCCCGGCTTGAACAACTGGCGGGCCAGGAGATCTGGCGTACACGGCAGGAGCGCGTGGACGTCGAGACGATTGTTCAGTCCCCGCTCTTTCGGCCGGATTATTTTAATCCTCCCAACCTGCAGCAGCAGAATCGGGAAGAGATTGCCCGCGCCTATATCCGTTCGTGGGCCAGCTCGATGGACCTTCGCAAGCCGCTGCCGGGCTTTCACCCAGGCATTTACCTGGAACGGCACGGCGTGAGCGAAACCTATGCAAATCCGTTTGCCGATTACATTCGAGCCGGACAACCGCAAGGCCCCTGGAATTTCGATTTGATCACCCCGCATGAAGCGGCGCGAGAGCTTCCCCCTGGGCTACGCATCGGTCTTCACATTCATGCGTATTATCCGGAGCTTTTCCCGGAAGTGCAGGAGCGCCTTGAGATGAATCGGGTGAACCTTGATTTGCTCATCAGCGTGACAAGCGAGGAAGCCCGGGAAACGCTGGCCGAGCGTCTTGAAACCTATGGGCGCGGTGAAATCGAGATTCGAGTGGTGCCGAACCTGGGCCGGGACATCGGCCCTTTCCTGACCGAATTTGGCCCGAAAATACGCCAGGAATACGACCTGATCGGCCATCTGCATACCAAAAAGACCCATCAGCATGATGAACAAATCGGCAGCCAATGGTATCGGTTCATGCTGGAAAATTTGCTCGGCGGCCAGACACCCATGGCGGATATCATTCTGGGCAAACTGGCCGAGAGCGAAGACGTCGGGATGGTGTTTCCGGACGATCCGAACGTCTATGGCTGGACGATGAACCGGGCTCAGGCCGAGGCTATGGCCGCCCAATTGGGCGTCGGACTGCTCCCCGAGCATTTCGCCTTTCCCTTGGGAACCATGTTCTGGGCCAATGTTTCCGCCTTGACTCCCCTGTTCGATCTAGGGTTGGAATGGGACAACTATCCGGAAGAACCGCTGCCCGCTGACGGCACCATGCTGCATGCGCTTGAGAGGCTGTTTCCCTTCGCGGTGCAAAAAACCGGTAAAAAGCTATTGATGACGCATGTTCCCGGAGTAACCCGATAATCTGGAATTCATCGGATTTATCTCCTAGCAATCACTAATATCTCTTATTAATGCCTAGGTAAGCCTGAGTGTAGTTGCCCTATCCAAATGATGGAAATCGAACAATGCACGAAGCCTTTTCCGAAAAAAAACGGCTAACCACGTTTGCTTGCCTATTTATTGTTCTGTTATGGACCCTTTTATCCGGCTGGTACATTTGGCAGCGCGCGGCTTCCGAGAAAGAGCCACCAGTATTCGATAGCCTTACTTATGCTTTTAAATCAAAGAACTTCTGGGATGCCATACAGGCCGGCAAGTGGTTCAACCCTCTGGATATAGAGCCTACAGTCCGTCCGCCCGGCACGGTTGCAATGTCTTATCCTTTAGGGTTCTCGGACGATTTCAAGGGATTTCTATTCCGCTCCATCTATATTCCCCTGATCTTGATCTTGGCAAGCACCCTGATAATAGGGGTGATTCATTGTTTCACTGAAAGCCAGACGATAATGATGTTGGGGATCGTGCTGGCGGCGATCTCCATGCCTACTTTGTTCCAGTTACAGCTTAACGACGAAATTCCCGCTACCGGATACTGGGGACTGGTGGATAATTTTATGGCGGGCGTGGCCGCCCTGGCCGCCACCATGAGCATCATCGCATCTCGTCGCCCGGACAGCTCGTGGAGTATCGCCGCGGCGTTGCTCAGCGCATTCGCCGTGCTCGTCAAGCCCGCCGGCTTGGCGTTGATGTTCGCGCTCGCCGGTTCGTGGCTGGCCCTGGCGGCCGCCCGTTTTGGCAATTTGAGGGAGGCATTCGGCAATATTAAAAAGGGATTGGCCTATTTTTCGGCGATCTATCTAATCATTGTGCTGCTTATATTCAATTCCAGGTATTTCTCATCCGAGAACCTGCAATATGGAAAAGCTGCCCTGGCCATCCTGAAGAATGAGTATTCGCCTGGGCTGAATCTAACCAATTTATTTGAATATCTAAAAAGATCATTGGGATTGCCCTTGCTTTCAATCATGCTGATGGGGCTCTTGGCCTCCCTAAGAAAGGGGTGGAGAAGTTATGCAATCGCATCGTTGCTGGTTATCGCCGCCGGCGCCTGGTTCTGGCTAATTAAGGCGGATATAAGCCAAGTACGATATTTTTTACCTTTCGCCTTGGCTGGCGCCATTTTCGTGATTCCACCCCTGCTCGACTGGGCGCGAGCGCTTCCTGCTCCCATAGCCGCCCTTGCGGCCTGCGTTTTAGGCATTCCCGCGGCTTTGACGGGTTACCTCATGCTGCAAGCCCAGCCCGATATCAGCTTGCAGCGGACCGTGGGAGTCAACCTAAGCTCGAATCGCTATGATCCGGAAGTAGAGCAGGCCCATAGCTGGATAGACCGATTGGAAAATAACGGAAAAAACCATGTAATTTATTTCTGTGGCTTATCGAGTCCCCTACGCGCTTTCCAAGCCGTGGTGACATATAACAGCATGATTCAATCGCACCATCCTGTGGCGGTACTAGCCCGCCTTCCGGTGGATTGGCAGAGGGCAAGCGCCTATCGCATCGATGAACTAATAGAGTCCGAATATATCGCGTTCGAGCCCTATAACAGCGATGTTTTAAGTCCGCCCGGAAAAATGATAAGCACGTTTGACGAAGAGGCTCTCATGATCCGCGCCTGGCTCACCGGCCTGGATGAGGACGAGGGCGTCAGCGTCCAATCCCAGACGCGGGTTCGCTTGATCAAGGTAGTCGACGCCGCGCGTTTCGAGCAAGCGACCGCTAAGCTGGTGGCGGCCTATCAGTGGCGCTCCGCGTTTTTGGATGGCTACCACCAGCGGTGGCTGAACTCCGACGAGCTTAGTTCCCAGTTAAGCGATAATCTCATCCCGAATATCATCGATTTAAAAGACGAGCGCGGCTTAAAAGACGAGCGCGGCGCGGCTGTGGCTCAAGTGGTCGGAATGACCCAGGGAAGAAACGGGGAAAACGTTTTTGTTGATGTCTGGATCAGACCAATCAATCCGCTTCCGAAGCACGATGAGGCACCCTGGTATGTCTTCGCGCATCTTATCGATAGTCGTAACGAATCATTTACCAGTGGGCAGACGCTTTATTCGGAGCTGGTTTGGCCGGAAAAGATCCGCCACTATCGAATACTCCTTAACCCGGGAGGCAAGCCTTACACGAGCGTGGCCATCGGTGTTTATAACCCCGGAAAACAGCATGAGTTTTTGTTATCCAATTCAGCAGACTGGCAAGGAAGGCGAATTCGCATCGATTTGAATCAATTGACTCTTCGTTAAAACCTATATTTGCGGATTCATTTAACCGATTCTCACGCCCGAGGCGTAGCCGGTTTGTATCCGCAATCCATATCCAAAATTAATAAAATCACATCCATAAATCATGGAAGATAATAGCAAGCATGCATTACTCGATAATGCTCCCCTAGCATCGCAACCTCTTGCAAGCGAAATCGATCCCAAGAAATCTTCGTTCGAGAAAGACTATTCTCACGAGAGAAGATCTCATTGGAATGAGGTCTGGACAAACTTTCCCGAGGGGAGTCGAGGAGGCGTTGAGTATCGCAGGCGTTTACATCAGGTCTACAAGCACGTTGTCCCACCCGGCCAGCGTGTGCTCGAGTTGGGGTGCGGCCAGGGATCGTTGCTCGCTGCCCTTGAACCCTCATATGGGGTGGGAGTCGATTTTTCGGATGTTGCAATCGAGCAAGCAAAAGCGAGGCATCCTCAATTCAGTTTCATTAGGTCGGAGGTAATGGATTTACCGATTCAGGATAACCATTTTGATTACATCATACTGTCCGATCTCGTAAATGACGTCTATGACGTCCAGAAAGTATTTCAGAATACAAGGAAGCTGTGCCACCCGGATACTCGAGTGATTTTAAATGTTTATAGTCACTTGTGGGAGCTGCCGCTAAATATGGCCTCCATTGCGGGTATCGCCGTGCCAAAACTTGAGCAAAACTGGCTTACCGTCGCCGATATCGAGAATCTGTTCAATCTAAGCGGATTCGAGACAATCCGCGTTTGGCAAGAAATATTGCTGCCTCTCTCATTGGGGAAAGTATCGGATGTCGCCAATCGCTACCTCGTTAAGCTTCCGTTCTTTAGGCTGTTCGCGCTTGCAAATTTCATGATCGCGCGCCCGGCCGCGCTGCCTGAAACCCCGGCGCGGGCCTGGCCTTCGGTATCGGTTATCGTCCCTGCCCGCAACGAAGCTGGCAATATTACGGAGATTTTCCGACGTGTGCCCGAAATGGGGGCGGGAACGGAGCTCGTTTTTGTAGAAGGCCATTCTCATGACGATACTTACGACGCAATTAGGCGGGAGATGGAGAAAAATCCGCATCGCAGTTGCAAGCTGTTTCGGCAATCCGGCGTGGGTAAGGGAGATGCCGTCCGTCTGGGATTTGCCGAGGCTTCAGGAGAAATTTTGATGATTCTGGACGCGGATCTTACCGTGTGTCCGGAGGATTTGCCGCGGTTTGCCGAAGCCCTTGAATCGGGGCATGGGGAATTCATTAATGGGGTACGTCTCGTTTATCCCATGCAGAATGACGCGATGCGTTTTTTTAACCTGGTGGGGAATAAATTTTTCAGCCTTGCATTTTCCTGGTTATTGGGACAGCGCATCAAGGATACGTTATGCGGCACAAAGGTTCTCTGGAAACGGGACTATGCGCGCATTGCGGCAAACCGACAACATTTCGGCGATTTCGACCCGTTTGGAGATTTCGATCTGTTGTTTGGAGCGGCCAATCTTAGCCTCAAGATAGTTGAGATGCCGATACGGTATCAAGCCCGTACCTATGGGACGACAAATATCCAAAGATGGAAGCACGGCATGCTGTTGCTCCGCATGGTGATGTTCGCGGCGCGCCGCATTAAATTCGTATGACGCTTAATCGAAGTAACGGGTAGATCCGGCCCCGCATGAAGATAATGTTGTTTTCCGAAAAAGTTCGGGTTGAGCATTTAAGGGTTTCTTCATGATTACCCGCTTGCTTCAACACCCTTTAACGCGGGATATGAATGTCGATGACCCCGCGACGACAGTATTGCGCCGGCGAATCATCAAAGAGAAATCCTTCTTGCGAAGGATCTACCAGGAATGGTACGACAGAATAATTGATGCCCTTCCGCTTCCTCATGAGCCGGTTCTTGAAATTGGCTCGGGCGCCGGGTTCCTGAATGAACGCCTCTCCAGCGTGATCAAGTCGGAAATATTTCTATGCCCCGATATCTCGCTGGTGCTGGACGCACGGAAATTGCCCTTCGCCGATGGTACGGTGCGCGCCATCGTGATGACCGATGTGCTCCATCATATTCCTTCGGCCGAATCCTTCTTTTCGGAGGCATCGCGCGTTATGAGTCCAGGCGGGCGTATATTAATGATCGAGCCTTGGGTTACCGAGTGGTCGACTTTCATTTATCGACACTATCATCCGGAGCCTTTTCGTCCAGATGCGGAAGACTGGGGCTTCCCCGAGAGGGGGCCTTTATCTGGCGCCAATGGCGCCATGCCCTGGATTATTTTTAATCGGGACATCGGCCGTTTTCGGAATCTTTTCCCTGACTTGAACATTGTATCGATTCAACCATTCATGCCGCTCAGATACCTATTGTCGGGTGGCGTTTCCATGCGAAGCCTTATGCCCGCCTGGACTTTTCCCTTTTGGCGATTCCTGGAAAATTGTCTCGCGCCTTGGCGCGATAGTCTCGCCATGTTCGCCTTCATCGTGATCGAGCGCCGCTAATATCTTTAGGAGTATTCACGCCTTGAATCGTTACGAATCGGCGTTGTTGCAGGCGCCCTGACCAGCGTGGCGCTGATATGCTTCTTCGTTTCTCGCCTCGATTGGAGGCAGTTCGCGGCTGCCTTCCGTGATCTTCATTGGGGCTGGATCAGCTTGACTGCATCGGCCCTTCTTCTCAGCATTTTAATCCGTTCCGTGAGGTGGATGAGGATTATTCAACCTACCGGAACGTCGGTTCGCGCATTTTGGCACTCGACGGTCATCGGGTATTTCGGCAACATGGTATATCCCGCGCGGGCGGGAGAGGTGCTACGCCTAACAGCGGTATACCACTTGGCGGGAATATCTCCTGGCCGCGCCGTCGCAAGCTCATTCATCGACCGTCTTTTTGACTTATTATTCCTGAGCATTACCACGGCAGGTGTAGTGGGAATCATCCTGCCTCCGCAAGACACTAACCGTATCTGGCTGCCGTTGGGTTTGATTGCTCTTATTCCCACAGGCATTTTGTTTGGGTTTATCTTTTGGGAGGAGGCGTTTCTGCATGTCATTGAGGCGCTATCGAGCGTGCTGCTCAACCGATGGCATCGACGGTTGTTGGCATGGTACTTACAAGCCATGCAGGCCCTTCAAGGCTTGAATAAGATTCGCGTAGTACGTGACGCCACTATTTTGACGGCTTGCGCGATGCTTATGGATTATTCGTCCGTATGGTTCGCGACGAATGCAATGGGCTGGCATCTTTCTTTTCTGGCAGGAATTACGGTTGCCGTTACGTTGACTTTTGGGACGCTCTTGCCGGCGGCGCCTGGGTACATTGGTGTTTACCAAGTGGCCGCTGTGCTCGGTCTCAAGCCTTTCGGCGTGGATGAATCCTCGGCGATTGCCTTTTCGCTGATATTGCAAGCCGCGCTCCTCGTGGTTGTCCTTCCGCTTGGCTCCATATTAATGGCCCATTATGGACTACATCTTAGCCGCCGTATTTAAGTTATTGGCGCGGTAATTTTGATAAGTTAATTTCTTAACTGCCAGGATATTGTCAAGAGATCAGGCGAGAATGAATCTGAAGGGTTTGCAAGCGCTTGCCCGAACTATTATGAATGGCATTGGGCTTTCCATGCGCTTTTATAAGATCGACGAACCATTAATTTTAGATAGGGCAACTCCACATGAAATGCTTGATTCTCGGTGGCGGCGGTTTTTTGGGTTCACATATAGCGGAAGCCTTACTATTGGAAGGCCATGAGGTTAGGATATTTGACCGGCCTAACTTGGTAACCGCGTCCTTGTTTTCTGGACGAGATAATATCGAGTGGGTTGAGGGCGACTTTACTAATGAGGAAGATCTTGGCAGGGTTGTTCCAGGCTGCGACATTATATTTCATCTCGTATCGACTACGCTTCCGCAGTCATCCAATGACAATCCTATCTACGATGTTGATACCAATCTGATAGGCACTCTGCGCTTGCTGAATATAGCGAGAGCCGAAAGTGTCAAGAGAATATTGTTTATCTCTTCGGGAGGGACAGTTTATGGGATACCTAAAAAGGTTCCTATTGCTGAGAATCACCCTACCGATCCTTTGACCTCTTATGGCATTACAAAGCTCGCTATAGAAAAATACTTGAAGCTTTATAAAACGCTTTATGGATTGAATTATAAGGTGCTTCGCGTGGCTAACCCGTATGGAGAACGGCAGCGGGTAAATGCGACTCAAGGCGCCATAGCGGTGTTTCTCAATAAAGCGCTGCAAGGAACACCAATACAAATATGGGGCGATGGCAGCGTGGCGAGGGATTACATTTATGTCAAAGATGTAGTCGATGCTTTTCTTCGCGTCATGGTTTATGAGGGCGAGCATGACATTTTTAATATAGGCTCAGGAATAAGCAGGACCTTGAATGAGGTTATTGCTGCAATCGAGGAAGTGACAGGGCAAAAAATTACACGAAACTATATATCGAGTAGAAAGTTTGATGTACCAGTTAATGTCCTTGATATTGCTTTGGCGAGAACTGAGCTGGGTTGGAGACCAAAGACCTCTTTTTTCGAGGGAATCTATAACACGTTGGCTTGGTTAAAGAGTGCTGACATTCAGCATCCGAGCTAATCAAATAATAGGCAGAATTTTTTTAAAAAACCGGCAACTCCCACTCCTGTTAGCGAGTGCTTCCGATATATGCGATCTTTGAAAGTTAGATTTAAAGGTCGGGCCGGTACTCTCTATAATCGCGAGTATTTCTTGTGAACAGCGCCTTGCTTAAATTGCACTCATTCATATTTAACTCCGAGACTCCCGTCGTTACGGTTTATCTAGGGACCTGTTTAGGCTTCAGCGAATTTAACATGGCCAACCTAGTCTGAAGTTATTTTATAAATATTAAATATATCGATATTAAATTATAAGCAGCCCCTTGATCCGCGAACGACTTTCCATGCAGAACCACGATGCGGAATTGCATAAAGTATTATTCCATCAAAGTCGGCTAACCATCTGAAATACACGACTATGCCATGGCTCAAGACAGTTTATCGGACGAATATCAAATTAACTTAGGCGGCCAGAGGCGAGTTATCGTTGTTCTGGATTTGCTTGGCGCCACCATGCACGGGCTGGAAGACGTAGAGCTTGACAGGCTAAATCCACTCAGCCAGAGCGTGAAGGTTAAGGCGACTTGGAAAGATCCTGATATTTATGCGCTCAATCGCGAGATATTGAATGCTGCTGGCCATGATTGGCACTATCTCGCCCCGCTTAATCGGGGCGAGATAGAACTTCTGCGCGAGAAAGGTTATTTCGCGGCGGCGGTTGAACTGCTTCGCCAGAAAGTGGACAAACCGCTTATTTTTGGGGCCAGAGATCCACGGGTGGCAAAGCTATTGTGGTTTTGGAAGGAGGTATTCAGCCATTGCCAATTAGATGTGAGTTATCTGTTGATATTATGTCACCCCCTCAGTGTCGCGAGGTCGCTTGCTAAGCACGGCGAATTCGAGTCAGAAAAAGGTTATCTGGTGTGGCTGGCTCATGTGATTGAGTGCTTGTCGAACACGGACGGCCAATCCCGTATGCTGGTGACTTATGACAGTTTAATACGGCCGCCAGATCACGAATTACATCGGGTGATGGAACGTTTCGATGCGGCCATTAATTTCGCTGAACTTCATAGGCGTGAATCTGAGCTGTTTAATGAGGAATCGCGGTGTACGGTTTACGATTTGAACGATTTATCTTCCGACGACGCCTGCCCTCCACTTGCGCGGGAAGTTTACGCCACGCTTCTAGGAGCGGTGTTCGACGATATGTCGCTGGAGGACACCACGCTGCGGAAGAAGGTCGAGCGATGGCGCCTAGAATACGAGCGTCTCAAACCGGCCTTGACGCTAATGGACAAGCTTTTTACGGAAAGAGCGGCTGCCAGTAAGGCTATAAGTGATCATGAGGAGCGGATCGCCGGTCTCACCCAAGCAATCACCAAACGCGATGAGCAACTTGCGGGCCACTGCATAGTGGCGGCCGAGCGAGACGCGCTTCGGCAGACAGTCGCGGAATTGTACGCCTCGTCGAGCTGGCGCTTGACAGGACCGATCCGCTATGTGGGCCGCTGGTTGTTGCGAGCCAAAGCCGTAGGCCGACAATCGCGGTACTTTTTGAAGAGGGACGGATTGCCTCAGGCCGCTTCGAAAACGGCTCGAGTGCTTCGACGCGAGGGCTTGCGGGGGATCAAGAATCGGCTACTTGTAAGAGTTCTCACGGCTCCGCCACATTCTTCAAGCCCGCGCTCTGCGGCCATCATCAGGTCTCCGGATGGCCGCTATGCATTGGCGGAGCGGAGCCGCGGCTACACCTATATTCCACCGAGGCGCCCCGATGACCTTGAAAAGATCATCGCCGCCATGAAGGCACCGCCCCGGTTTTCCATTCTCGTGCCGGTCTACAACACCCCGGTCGAGCTCTTGGATAAGTTGCTGGCCTCGGTTCAATCCCAATGGTATCCGCACTGGCAATTGATCCTGGCCGATGATGCCAGCCCCTCGGTCGAGACCCAGGCGGCGCTGGCCCGAATCGATGATCCGCGCGTCATCGTCCTCCGCTCCGACGAGAACCAGGGCATCGCCGGGGCGACGAATCTGGCGCTCGCCCGCGCGGACGGCGATTTCGTGGTCTTTCTGGATCACGATGATGAGCTTACCGTGGATTGCCTTTACGAGCTGGCGCTCTGTATCGAACGCGACAACCCGGATTACCTCTACAGCGACGAGGACAAGATCAGCCCGGAGGGCGATTTCGTTCAGCCGCACTTCAAGCCCGACTGGTCGCCCGACACGCTCATGAGCACCATGTTCACCTGCCACGTGTCCTGCGTGCGCCGCAGCCTGCTGGAGGAGCTCGGAGGCTTGCGGCCGGCGTACGACGGGTGCCAGGATTGGGATTTCGTCCTCCGCGTCGCGGAACGGACGCAACGAATCAGCCATATTCCCAAGGTTTTGTACCACTGGCGCATCATTCCGGCTTCGATTGCGGCGGATATCGGGGCCAAATCCTACGTGATGGATGCGTCCCGACGCGTCCGGGAAGATGCCCTCAAGCGGCGCGGGCTGCAGGGGACCGTGGAAGCGGTCACTCAGGTTCCGGGGTACTTCCGGGTGAATTACCATTTGCGGGGCGCGCCTCTCGTCTCGATCGTCGTGCCAAGCCGGGACAACGGAGAAATCCTGCGGAGATGCGTGGACTCGATTTTCGATCGGAGCACCTATCGGAACATCGAGCTGATCGTGCTCGATAACGGTTCGGTGGACCCGCCAACGCTGCGCTATCTGGAGACGTTGAGAGCGGACTCGAAAGTCGCCATTGTCCGCCATGACGCGCCTTTCAATTTTTCCGAGCTGAACAATATCGGGGCGGCCCAAGCCCGAGGCGAGCTTCTCCTTTTCCTGAACGACGACACGGAAGTCGTGACGGAAGACTGGTTGGAGCGGCTGGGCGGGTATGCTCAGTTGCCGCACGTCGGCGCGGTGGGGGCCAAGCTGCTTTATCCCGGCGGGCGTCTCGTGCAACATGCCGGCATCTTGAACCTGGAAGACGGTCCGGGTCATGCCTTCCTGCGCGAGGCGGCCGACAGTCCAGGCTATTTCATGCGGAACCTGCTGGAATACAACTGGCTGGCAGTCACCGGCGCATGCCTCATGGTCGAGCGGGAAAAGTTCATGACCTCGGGCGGCTTCGACGAAACCTTGCCGGTGGCCTATAACGATATCGACTTGTGCCTGCGTCTACACGCCTCGGGCCATTACAACGTGGTGTGCCAAGCGGTGCGCCTGATTCATCATGAATCGGTCAGCCGGGGTCTGGACCACGCGAGTCCGGAAAGGCTGGCCAGGCTGAAGAAGGATCACCGGCGGCTCTATGCGATTCACCCGCGTTATTTCCAGCACGATCCTTTCCACAACCCCAATCTGCAATCCAACAGCGTCTATTTCGACATACCGGCCTGACCGGGCACCGCTCGCTTCATCGCAAAGGGGTCAAGTACCAGTAGCACTTATGGAAACCTTGTCAGAGCTGAGAGAAAGATTTGAATCCGCCTCGGCCATCTCCTTCGATTTCTTCGATACCTTGTTTCTGCGGCCCTTGTGCGATCCGGAGGATGCGTTCGATATCCTGGGCCGCCAGTTCGATATCGAAGGCTTTCGCCTTCTTCGGCAAACCGCCCAAGCGGAAGCTTTTTCCAGGATGCATAGAGCCGGCCGGCGCGAGATACGGCTGAAGGACATCTACGCCTGCTTTAACGGACCCCTGTCCTCTCGGAGAAAGGCGCTGATGCGCGCGGAGTATGAGCTGGAATTATCGCTCGTGCGCCCGAATCCCGAACTTATCGACTTCTTTCTGGAGACGGTTCAATCAGGGAAACCCGTGGTCATTACGTCGGACATGTATCTCCCCGGAAGCTTTTTTTCCGAAGCCTTGCGGCAGCACGATCTGGCCAATGTGCCGTTATTCATTTCCTCCGATCGGGACGATACCAAAAGGGACAAGGGCCGTCTGTTCGACATCCTGGTGGCGGAGCTGGGGCTCGCTCCGGAAGCGATACTCCATGTGGGCGACAACAAGCATTCCGACGTCTTCATGGCCAAGCAAAGAGGTCTTTCGGCCTTTCATTACACTCATTCACGCGTCCCTTCCGTCAAGAGGCACCGCAATCCGGCCACGTCTGTGGCGCTCGGGATGCTCCGAACCCACGCCGCCCGGATTGCCCCGAACTCCGGCGAGGAACTGGGGTTTCTCTATGGCGGTCCAGCCGCCGTTGGTTTTCTGGAGTGGATCGCCGAGCGGTGCCGGCAAGACAGCATCGATAGGGTGCTGTTCTTGTCGCGGGACGGGTATGTGCTTAACGAGATCGCTCAAACGGTAACGATTCCAGGGCTGCCCCGATTTGCCTATTTCTTTGGCTCGCGGATCGCCTTTACGCTGGCCGCCATGAATGAGCGGAATTTCTGCGATTTTCTGCCGTTCCTGGTATCCGGCGCCGACGGGCTCTCGCCTTTCGAGCTTCTTGAACGGATCGGTGTGACGCCACCGGCCTGCGCGGTAATGGACGACTTGGGATTGGGGCAAGACGTCGTTATAAATACGAGGCAAACGGAACTGATAGAAGATTTTCTTTATGCTTATCGCTGGGAAATACTCAAGGTTTGCAGAAGAAACCGTCGGGGCCTGTTTAATTATCTCCACAAGCTCGATATTCATGAGGGTTCCCGGGTAGCGCTCATCGATGTCGGTTGGCGCGGAACGACTCAGGAAGCCTTCGAGTTGGCCGTAAGTGATTTTTATAATATCGAGGTTTACGGCTATTACTTTTGCTTGAACCAAAGCCCTGACTTAATGGCGCGGCGGCAAAACCATCGGATGTGGGCGATGCTGTCGCCGGAATCCTTATCCGAAAGGATGGCGAAGAAAGTATACGATAACCGGGTCGCGGTGGAGATGTTCTTCTCCGCGCCTCATCACTCGATCATCGGTTTCGATACCCATTCCGAAGATATCAAGCCCGTTGAGGACAAGGGGCGCAATGATATTGGTGAGTTGCCGGAGTTCGTGAATGACCTTTGCCAAGGAGCCGTGGCCTTTGCCCGGCATTATTATGATTTGCGCTCCACGGTCGGCCTGAAAGCGACGCCTCTCGAAATCGCCTGGCCTTTGATTGAGTTTGTTACATCGGGGGATTGGCACGCGGTGCCGTCATTGGCGCAGGTGAAGAACTTTGACGCATGGGCCAGCAGCCGCAATCGGGATATGAGGTTGGCAGAATACAGGAAATAAGCATTTTATTGCTTCATTGACTATTTTCAATCTGCTGGATGCTAATAGCAGCATTTAAATGGATAGAGTTCGAATAGAAGAATCCATGAGTTTTTATCAATCACCTGTGCCAGCTGTAAATAACCCTTGGATTACCTTTTTACAGTACAGCCTGTTCGTAATCCTGCTGTTCGGAATGAAGTTATGGCTGATTTCCTCTTACGGGAATGCGACACCTTGGTTAGATCAATGGGATGCCGATGCAGCGAAATTGTATAAGCCTTTTCTTGAAGGCACACTAAGGTGGACTGATTTATTCGTTCCTCATAATGAGCATCGCGTATTCACCCAACGTTTACTCGCGCTCGCGGAATTGAGGATTAATGGTATCTGGAGCCCTCTGTTCCAGATGGTGATCGATGCCGGGTTACATATTGCTGTGATCCTGTTCGCGATCGCCTTGCTGACTCGCGTGGTTGGAAGTGGTTACTCACCCGCTTTGCTGATATTCGCGCTTATTCTGTTCGGCGTACCGTATGCCTGGGAGAACACCTTGGAGGGAGATCTCGGGTCGGCGTACTACTTCGCTGTGCTATTCAGCATGGCCTTGTTGTGGCTTACCGTAACCGAAAACCCATTTTCGGCTCGTTGGTGGGGCGGTGTGGCTTGTGGAATGCTCGCCTTTCTTTCCCTCGCCTCGGGGGTTTTGGCCTTTGCCGCGGCTGTACTGATGGGTTTCACGTTTTATGTATTGGGGCTGCGAAAAACTAAGCTGCAGCTGGCGGCGATCGCGATCCTTGCGGGATTGTTCGTTGTTGGAGCCGCCTTGACGCCGACCATTGCCGGACACGCCTATCTAAAGGCCCGCTCTTTCTCTCAATTTCTCGATGCTCTGAAAGCTATTTTAGCCTGGCCACTTTCATCCAGTTTTCTATTCGCGATTCTCCGTAATTTGCCAAGTTTGGTTTTTGTGGGCCTTCTTTGGAAACGTCCTCCAGCCCATGACCGCAGGTGGTTTCTGATGGCGCTTGTCGTATGGGCGCTTGGACAAGCCGCGATCATTGCCTATGGCCGAGCCGCCGGCAGCCTTTCTTCACGTTATCTGGATACTTTCGCCATCGCTATTCTGGTGAATTTCGCTTGTTTGATTTCGATCGTTCAGGATCATATCAATCGGCAACGCGGTTGGGCGAATATAGGCATGGCCGTTTGGGCGGTGTGGGTGTTGTTTCCTTTAAATAAGGGTTTAAATCAATATCTCATTCATAAACGGTCCGCTAGCTTTGCTGAGGAGGTCAATACCAGAAATTACATCCTTACCGGTAATCTCAGCCATCTGACTGACAAGCCGCCTTTGCATATACCTTATCCAGATCCCAAGCGCTTGGCCCTGATTCTAGAATCCTCGACCATTCGTGACATATTGCCTGTGAATATTCGTATTCCTCTGGAACTCTTGCCGAGGAAAAGCGAGCCTAATGACGCCTTCGTCCTGGACGGATTCTATCCCACAACGGTTAAGTATCCAGGGGTTAATTATGGCAGTTATAATTCATCGGGAAATTCAGCCACGGGAACTCTTAAAATGGAATTTGCCTCGGGAGGAAAAACCGGGTTCGTGGCAATCCCCATCGCTGGATATCCTTTAAGCGGAGGCATGAGGATCGAGGTTGAACAGAATGGGCGAAGAATTGCCTTGCCGATCAGTGAAAACCCCAAGGAAGTTTGGAGTATGGCTTTCGCAAAACTTGATAGTGGCCCCTTTGCCATTCATGTCACTGACGCAAGCCCGAGCTATTGGGTCGCAGTGGGGCTGCCCCGCAGCGCCGGCCGGTGGGATGGACTTACCGAGAGGCTGCTTGCCAATTTTAGATCTAGCCAGCAGTGTATGATGGATTCCATGTCGGAGAGCTTGCTAAGTCTCGCCCGGCGATCTAGCCGATCCTGTATTTTCCAGGGTGTGCCGGGAGAGGGTTATATCGAGATGCCTCCCGTGAGTTGCGATGGATCGATCGATATGGTGAATGGAATATCGCCCGCTCCGCAACAAACCCAGGCGTCCGGCGTTCTCTCTGTCGGCGGATGGCTTGCCGTTTCGGCAAAAAAAGGCATTGTACCGGACGATATTTTTGTCACGCTGAAAAACCCTGGCGGAGCGATCCGCTATATAAAAACTCGGCGCGGTTCGCGGCCCGATGTGAACCGGGCTTTCCAGCAACCCGCCCTAGGCGATACGGGTTATTCCACCACTGTCGATATCTCCGCCCTGAATGGCGAATATCTGCTCGGTCTGGCTAGAGCCTACAAAGGCAAGCTTGAGCGATGTAGTCAATTCAATCTGCCGGTAAAAATCGGCGGGGTTTAAGTCAGGACCACTTGTCAAATCCGCGATGTCTCGTATCACTTATAACAACGACTCCCAATGAGCGACGATAAGGGTTTTGTATCTGCTCCGCCCAAATCAAGCCTGCCTTCCAAACGTCTGCCGGAAGCTCAATTGAGCCATCGGCCTTTGGTCTCGGTTATCATTGTGAACTATAACTCGGGAGGGATGTTGACCAAGTGCCTGGACCATCTGAAACGACAGACGTTTTCGGACTGGGAAGGCATCATCGTTGACAACGGATCTTCGGACGACTCGCTTTTACGGGCGGCGACTCGACATCCCGAGATACGGATTATCCGGCTGGATGCAAATCTTGGCTTCGCGGCGGCCAATAACCGAGGAATTGTCTTGTCGCGGGGCGCGTGGATAGCCACGCTCAATCCCGACGCATTTCCTGAGCCCGAATGGCTGGAGAGGCTGATTGAGGCCGTCGGGCGTTATCCGGACGTACGGTTTTTCGGGTCCACCCAGATAAATTCGGAAAACCCCGAGCTACTCGATGGGGCTGGCGACTGCTATCACGCCTTTGGCATTCCCTGGCGAGGCGGCTATCGACAGCGGACGGCAACGCTGCCGCCCGAGGGCGAGGTCTTTGGCCCCTGTGCAGCGGCGGCCATGTATTCGGCCGAAGCCTTGAGGGAGGTAGGCGGGTTCGACGAATCATTCTTTTGTTATTGTGAGGACATTGATCTTGCCTTTAGACTCCGCCTGCGGGGCGAGCGCTGTATCCAGGTGCCGAAAGCCGTGGTCCATCATCAGGGTTCAGCCATCACTGGCATCCACAGCGCGTTTAGCCTATATCATGGGAGCCGGAATCGATTGTGGACCTTCGTGAAAAATATGCCGGGCCCCTTGTTGATTCTCCTTCTGCCGTTGCATCTTGCGGCCACTTTTTATCTCTTGTTTCACTTTCGAAAAACCCCGGGCTTTAAGCCGCAGTGGGAAGGCTTGATGGCTGGATTTCGGAGGCTTGGCGATATATGGCGGGAAAGACAAGAGGTTCAAGCCTCCCGGCGCATTACCAGTTGGCAATGTGCAAAGACCTTGACTTGGTCGGTCAAGGCCTTGTATACGAGAAGCTCGGACGTTAGGTGCGCGAGGGCATAACCTTAATTCCTATCGACATTATTGGTTCATTACCGCTTCGTCTGAGATTACGGTAATGGACGGTCTCGGCATTGTGCCGAGGTTTACGTCGTCCTCGAGAAATCTTCGCGGTGAAAAATCCAAATCCCTGAACGCGGCCAAATGGTCGAAGCACATGTCGCGATTGATCCGGTTTGCCATTTCCGGGGTTAGATGGCGATAACGGGGAATGTAGGATAATCCCAATAGGAAAAACCGGAGAGCGGGCAGGGGTATGTTAACGATCCGGCTTTTATATCCCATCCTAGTGGCGATTCGCGTGACCATTTCTCGATAGGTGAGCATTTCCCCGCCGCTAAGATTATAAGCTTGCCCAAAGGTTGACGGATTATCGATCGCATTAATGCAGGCTTTCGCGAGGTCTTCGGCATGAACCGGTTGGCGTAAACCCTTGCCATCGCCAACCAGCGGAAAAAATCCAAAACGTCGAATGAACCGGGCAATGGTTGTGACGTTCTTGTCTCGCCCTAAGTGATAAACCAGGGTAGGACGAAATACCGTCCAATGAATGGCGTGGCGCTCACATAAATCAGCTAGCTTGTCTTCGGCGTTTTTGAGGCCGTGGGCCATCAACCGTTCTTTCTCGTATCCTGATTGGAATTTCGTGAAAAGGCTCGTCGAACTGAAGGCGATGATCCGTTTTAAATCGCGGCCAGCCATTTTTTCGAGCAGTGGTGGAAGAGTCGATAAGGGCGCCAAATGAATGAGGGTATCCGCGCCGAAACTCGAGATGGCATCCGAGGCGATATTGGCTTTGTGCCAGTGTAGGCCGGATATCGGCGGAATACTGGGTGGATTTCGGCTAATCGCATGAACTTCAAATCCCAACTCCAAGAGTTCGGATAATAGATAATCTCCAATCAAACTGGTGGCGCCCGTGACGATTACCCGTCGATTATTGCGTCGCTGGATAAAGTTACGCGATAACAGACCAAAGCGGGCGAGCATGGGTCGGCTAACGTCCAATTTTCTCCATTTGGCGGCGGGATTTGCCGAGAAAAGCAGATAACCGGGAACTATCAGGAGAAAGCGTATTCCGACGGCCGCCATGACCAGCCACATGAGTACCGCTGAGTATTGATAACGGAAGAACTTCCGATAAAAGCGGATCATTCCCTTGTGCTTGTAATACTCCACGCAAATCGGCCGCGATGCGCTACAAACCCCGCCGACATGCACGATTTCGACACTCGGGACAAACAGGATGTCGAGCTGGGCCTGTCTGAATCGCATGCACCAATCAAGATCCTCGCAATGCATGAAATAGCCTTCGTCCATGCGGCCGACGGCGTCGATCGCCTTGCGGCGAACGAACATGAAGGCGCCCGAGATGGCTTCGACCGCCAAAGGGGCATTCGGCATGGGCAGCCCGGTCTGTACATAGCTTTCGAAGCGAGGATGGTATTTGGCGAATTTGCTCAAGCGGGTGAGCCGGATGAATGTCCGCCACGGCGTGGGAATGCTGCGCCGGCAGCCTGGTTGTTCGCTGCCGTCCGGATTTCGGATGAGGCATCCGGCCATTGCGGCTTGAGGGTGGCTTTCCATCACCCGGAGCATCTCTTGGATGGTTTCGGGCTGGATAATGCAATCCGGGTTCAGAAACAGGATGAAATCGCCTCGGGCTTGGTCCAGGGCGATATTATTGGCCTTGGCGAATCCGAGATTATCGGGATTTTCAATGATCTTCAGGCGGCTTTCGCCCTCGAAGCTGCGGCGCAGCTCGAGAATACTGCCGTCCATGGATCGGTTGTCCGAGACTATAACTTCGACGTTTATCGAAGACGCTAATACCGACCGAACGCATTCGGAAAGCAGTGGCCCGCCATTGAAATTGACGATGATGACCGAT
The DNA here is from genome assembly GCA_902810705.1 of Methylococcaceae bacterium. GTDB lineage: Bacteria > Pseudomonadota > Gammaproteobacteria > Methylococcales > Methylococcaceae > CADDYU01. Next base: position 20,571 of record CADDYU010000008.1, on the reverse strand, counting down.
ATGGGCTGCGTCATTGAAGATACCGCATGGAATGGTCGTTGGTGATTCAATTCGGGGCGCGGAGGGCTTCCTCGGTTTTTGTGTGGATGGCCCCGAAACCGCCGTTGCTCATGAACACGATATGGTCGCCGGCGCGACACTCGTCCTTGAGCCTTTCCACGATGGCTTCGAGCGAGCGGCAGACGCTGACGTTGGCGGCACCGCGCGTCGCGGATTCGGCGTCCCAGGCCAAATCAGGGGTCTGATAGATGATAGCGCGGTCGGCGGCCCGAAAGGAATCGCCGAGCAAATCGGCATGCACACCCATCCGCATGGTGTTGGAACGGGGTTCCAGCACCGCGATGATGCGAGCTGTCTTCACGCGGGCGCGGAGTCCCTCGAGAGTCGCCGCGATGGCAGTGGGATGGTGGGCGAAATCGTCGTACAGGGTAATGCCATTGACCTTCGCCCGAATCTCCAGGCGCCGCTTGACGCCCCTGAACTCGCACAGGGCCATGATGGCCCGCGCGGGCTCCACGCCGGCATGATGGGCTGCCGCGATCGCCGCAACCGCGTTTTGGACGTTGTGCCGTCCTGTTAGATTCCAGGTCACCACCCCGCAGGTTCGGCCCTCGTGTAAAACGCGAAACCGGCTGCCCTCGGGGTTCAATAGCTGGTATTGCCACATGGCCTCGGCGCCGCTCCCCTCGGCCGCGGTATATTCAACCGGCGTCCAGCAACCCATGCGGAGTACCTCATCCAGGTGCTTGTCCCCCGCCGGGGCAACGATGAGGCCGTTGCCGGGAATGCTCCGCACCAAGTGATGAAACTGGCACTGTATGGTGGCGAGGTCGGGGAAGATGTCGGCATGGTCGAATTCGAGATTGTTGAGTATCGCCGTCCGGGGATGGTAGTGGACGAACTTGGAGCGCTTGTCGAAGAACGCCGTATCGTATTCATCGGCTTCCACGACGAAATACCGCCCATCGCCGATCCGCGCCGATACGCCGAAATTGAGCGGAACACCGCCGATCAGAAAGCCCGGCTTTAGCTCCGCGGTTTCCAGAATCCAGGCGAGCATGCTGGTGGCGGTGGTTTTGCCGTGAGTCCCCGCTACCGCCAGCACCCAAGCGCCTTTCAGAACGTAGTTGTACAGCCATTGTGGACCGGAGGTGTAGGCGAGACCCTGGTTCAAAACCGCTTCGATTTCGGGATTGCCGCGGGAGATCGCGTTGCCGATGATCACCAGATCCGGCGTGGGATCGAGATTGGCAGGGCTGTAGCCCAACTTGAGAGTGATGCCCTGCTCTTCAAGCAGCGTGCTCATGGGTGGATAGACGTTTTGATCGGAGCCGGTCACGTGGTGACCCAGTTGCTTGGCCATGATGGCCAACCCGCCCATGAAGGTCCCGCAAATTCCCAAAATATGGATATGCACGCTGATTGCCTCTTAGATGATAGCCCGAAAATGTGTTCGATCCGGTAAATTCGTGATTTCTGATCATGATTGGCCGCGGGAGCGCCCGTGCGGCGGGTGTGCGGCCGTCGGGCCTCGTGGAGGTGGATTCACGTGGCGCATCCATGCGTACCCGGACGGCGGACTTGCGATTAAACTATCGGCCGGAAATTTTTTCGTACACCTAGTCATGCTTGCCCTATGAGAAAAAAATATCGCATTGAAATCGACGCTAGTACCAATTATCTCGAATCGCAGTCCGCCCCCGAGGCGGACCGCTATGTGTTCGCCTACACCATTACCATCCGCAACGCCGGCGATGCCTCCGCCCGCCTGGTGGCGCGGCACTGGATCATTACCGACGCCCACGGCAAGGTCCAGGAGGTCCGTGGCGAGGGGGTCGTGGGCGAAAAACCCCATCTCGCCCCGGGCGAAGCCTTCCGCTACACCAGCGCCGCCATGATCGAGACCCCGGTAGGAACCATGCGCGGCGAATATCAGATGGTCTCGGACGACGGCGATTACTTCGACGCCGAAATTCCGCCCTTCACCCTGGCTATTCCCCGGACGCTGCATTAAGGTCCATGGACGAGCCTGCCGCGCGCCATACCTTGATTCCGAACCCGCTTCGCGCATCCTGACCCCATGGCCGTTTACGCGATCGGCGATGTACAGGGCTGTTTTCGCGAATTGCAATTCCTCCTGGACAAATTGCAATTCGACCCTTCGGCGGATCAACTCTGGTTCACGGGCGACCTGGTGAACCGGGGCCCTCGGTCATTGGAAACCCTGCGTTTCGTCCGGTCGCTCGGCGAGGCCGCGGTAACCGTCCTCGGCAACCACGATCTGCACTTGCTCGCGGTGGCTCATGAACTATCGCGGATTAAGCCTCAAGATACCTTCGGCGACGTGCTTGGGGCCTTCGACCGGGAGGAACTGCTCGCTTGGTTGCGCCGACGACCGCTCCTGCACCACGGCGAAGGATTTTACCTGATTCACGCGGGTCTTCCGCCGCAATGGTGTATTAGCGAGGCAGTGCAATATGCCGCCGAGGTGGCGGCCTGCCTGCAGGGCGAAGATTATCGGGAACTGCTGGAACACATGTATGGCGATCAACCGGACCTATGGTCGGATTCCCTACAAGGTTGGCCGCGGCTGCGCTTCATCACCAATTGCCTCACCCGTCTTCGTTACTGCGAAACGAACGGACGGGTCGAATTCCAGCAAAAAGGTCCGCCGGGCAGCCAGCCACCGCATCTTCTCCCCTGGTTCGCCGTGCCAGGCCGCCGCAGCGCCGGCGCGAACATCGTCTTCGGCCATTGGTCGACCTTGGGGTTTTATCGGGAACGCGGAGTTTACTGCGTGGATACGGGCTGCCTTTGGGGCGGCGAATTGACGGCGCTGCGCCTAGGCGAGATACCGCAACGCATTTCCGTGCCCAGTCCACCTGGCGGCTATCAAAAGCCAACCCCCGCCAATGCTTGAGCCGCTATCGAGCGTCCCGACAAGATCCGCCCAATCGGCTGCCCTAGCCGCATGATCGCGCCGGGAGCGAGGTCGCCCCATTCGATCGCGTTTTCCCCGAACAGCACAACCACCGTGGAGCCCATGTTGAACCGGCCCATTTCCGCGCCACGGTCGAGATGAACAGGATTTTGCCGGTAATCCCAGGTTTGCACGGCCTTTCCGGCTGGCGGGGTGACAACGCCATGCCAGACGGTCTCGATGCTGGCGACGAAAATCGCCCCCACGAGCACCAGCGCCATGGGGCCGGCTTCGGTGTCGAAGATCGCCGCTACCCGCTCGTTGCGGGCGAAGAGGTTGCGCACGCCTCGAGCCGTGGCGTTGTTGACGCTGAAAAGGCGCCCGGGTACATAGACCATCTCCCGCAGAGTGCCCGCAAGAGGCATGTGCAGCCGGTGGTAATCCTTGGGCGAGAGGTAGATCGTCGCGAAACTCCCGCCGAGAAACGGTTTTGCCCGTTCCGCATCGCCGCCGAGTAATTCCATCACTCCGTAATCCTTGCCCTTGGCTTGAATAAGGCGGCCTTCGGTGACCGGTCCCAACTGACTCAGGAATCCATCCGCCGGACTCATCACAACGTCAGGATCGTCGGCGAAGAGGCGGGTGCCGGACTTCAGGGCCCGCGTGAAGAAGTCGTTGAAGCAGCCATAGGCGTTGGGATCGCATTCCATCGCCTCGTCCAAATTGACGCCGTACGCCTTGACGACCGCACGGATGAGAAAGTTCTTGAAGGCGGGATTGCGGCAATGGGTCAACCAGCCCATCAGCCGTGATAGGGGATGGTGAGGCAGGGGGTATTGCGATAGTACGAAAAGTTTTTCAAGAATGGGCATAGTCACTTTAAAGGGGATTTCAAATTCTCACCTTGGATCGAGGGGGCTTTTCTGAGTTTCCTTGGATGGCAAGGATTTCTCGCTCGATCGCTGACTCCGCTCTTGGAGGCGAGGGCTCGAAGGCGGAGCGGCTCAGCAGGTCATCCATGGCGTGGCTCGGGAAGGCTCACTGTCTAACTTGAATCCGGGTCAATCGATGATGGACATCGAGATGAAGCGTGAGATCGGCCCGTCCGGGCAATTCTTCCAGATTGTGCCGGGTCAGGCGCTCGTAGTGCATGATAAAGCGGCGAATGCCTTCGGCGTCCATCAGCCGCTGACGGTGGCTCGGATCGGTCCTTTCGGCAAGCTTTCTTTCTTGCAGGCTGCGCCATTCGAGGACGCTGTCCATTCCGGGGACTTTGAGCACGATGAGTCGATCCAATTCGCCAAACAGCCTGGCGTAGTCGGATTTTAGCCGTTCATTGACATAACGGCGCCAGGCGCCGTCCGCGTCCTCATTCCGCTCCAATTCGTTGACGGGTCGAATCAAAGCCTCGTCCGATTGGGGCGCGGTTCCGACGCACCAGCCTTCGAAAATGATGACATCTGGTCGGCCGCGCAATCGCGGCCATTCCTGAAAGGGCCTTCGATCGTCCCGCGCTTTGTCGAAGGAGGGCAGGGGGGTGAGCGCATAGGGCTCGGCGGCTTTCAGCGCGCGGATGGTCGCGAGTCCCAGATCGGCGTCGTGAGTGCCAGGCACGCCGCGGGTGACCAGCAGCGGATGGACCTCGCGGGCCAGGCGCTCGCGCTCGGCGCGGGTCTTGTAGATGTCGTCGATGGAAAAGCCGGCAACCCGATCGCCGTAAGCTTCACTTAAAACGAAACCGAGAAAATCGCACAAGGTCGATTTGCCCGAACCCTGCGCGCCATTGACCCCCAGCACCAGGGTTTCGGTCCCTTTTTGGCCATGAACCCAGGCGGCCAGAGGCAGATAAATGCCGGCGAGAGCGTCGGCGAATTTCTCCGGGATGCGGTGCTCGTCCATCCTCTCCAGAAAGACCGGACGGACGCGGTCCCAGAGCTCGGTATATTCGACGGGCGACAAAATCCCGTCTGGCCACAATTCTCTTGTTTTTCTCTCCGGCCCCGAGGGGGGCAGGGTGAGGGATGCCGCTTCATCCATCCCCGGTCAGACGACCCTGTCGCGCGGCGTTTCGCCCTTAAAGAAGGCGACGACGTTCTCGATGACGCGATCGCCCATGGCAATGCGGGTTTCCAGGGTAGCGCTGCCGAGGTGCGGAAGGAGAACGACATTGTCCAGTTCCAGGAAGCCTTTGTTCAGGTTGGGCTCGCCCTCGAAGACGTCGAGACCCGCCGCGGTAATGGTCTTGCTCTTGAGGGCCTGAATCAGGGCTTCGTTGTCCACCACGTCGCCCCGGGCGGTGTTGATCAGGATGGCGGTGGGTTTCATCAGCGCCAAGCGTTCGGCATTGATGAGATGGCGGTTCTCGGGGCTGCCAGGGCAGTGGAGGGCGACGAAATCAGCCTCCCGCAGGACGTCCTCGACACGGTCGACCTGCTTGGCGCCGTAGTGGGCGATGACAGCCTGGGTCGGCGGATAGGGATCGAAGAAGACGATGGGCATGTCGAAGCCGAAGTGAGCCTTCGTCGCCATGGCCCGGGCGATGCGACCGAAGCCGACTAGGCCCAAGGTCTTGCTGGTGACCTTGGTGCCCAGCAAATGGGTGGGGTGCCAGCCGGTCCATTGGCCGGCCCGGACCAGGCGCTCGCCCTCGCCGCCACGGCGGGCTGCCGACAGCATCAGCAGCATGGCGATGTCGGCGGTGCAGTCGGTCAATACATCCGGCGTATTGGTGACCGTGATGCCCCGCGCCTTGGCGGCATTGATGTCGATGTGATTGAAGCCTACCCCGAAGTTGCCGAGGAGTTTGGCGCGGAGCGGTTCGACGCTCAGGACTTCGGCGGTGATGGGATCGGTGACGGTGGGCAATACCGCATCGTAGTTGCGCAAGGCATCCTGGAGTTCCGCCGGGCTTAGCGGATGGTTGTCGGCATTGAAGGTAACGTCGAACAGGTCCCGGAGCCTCGCTTCATTGGCCTCCGGCCAGCGGCGGGTGACTAGGACTTTGGGCTTGCTCATGGCGGATTCCTCGTGAGGTGGACTGGCTAGGGGCGCAGCCCCCGTTTCGCGGCATTCGATCGGTTACGGCGAAAGGTTGCGACTAAAGTTACCATTCGCGATTGGAAGGGCCATTGCAGTGCTCCTGGGATGGCCGTTTGCGATTGGAAGGGCCATCGCAGCGCTCCTGGGATGGCCGTTTGCGATTGGAAGGGCGGCTTCGGCGCTCCCGAAGCGGTCCTTCGTAATTGGAGTACCGCCTAGCCACCCTAGCCATTGACGATCAGCCGCGCGGCGTAATGGCCGGAGCGGTTTCGCGCCAATAGGCGCCAGCCGCCGCGATGCCGCTGCCAGGCGTGAGCGGAACCCCGACATCGAGGAGGGCCAGCTCGGCGCCCACAATGGCGCTGGCGAGGCTCAGCTCGTTCAGATCGCCCAGATGGCCGATGCGGAACACCTTGCCCGCCACTTCCGAGAGTCCGGCGCCCAGGGAGAGATTATATCGATGATAGGCGACATGGATCACGTCGCGGGCGTCGAACCCTTCCGGAACGACGATGGCGGTGACCGAGTTGGAATGCCATTTCGGTTCCTGAGCGCAGGTCTTCAGACCCCACGCGGCCACGGCGCGACGCACGCCTTCGCCCAGGCGGGCATGGCGCGCGTAGACGTTCTCCAGCCCTTCCTCCAGCAGCAATTCCAGCGCCTTGCGAAGGCCATGCAGCAGCGGGATGGACGGTGTATAGGGGAAATAGCCGTCGGCGTTGCTGACGATATGATCCTGGATGTCCAGGAATGCCCGGCGGCATTGGGCCGTCTTGCGGGCTTCTAGGGCTTTCGGGCTGAAGGCCAGCAGGGCAAGGCCCGCCGGCAGCATGAAGCCTTTCTGCGAGCCGGCGAGGCTGATGTCAATGCCCCATTCATCCAGGCGGAAATCGAGAGAGGCGATGGAACTGACCCCGTCCACGAAGAACATGGCGGGATGGCCCGCCGCGTCCAAGGCCCTGCGTACGCCCGGGAGGTCGCTGGTGACGCCGGTGGCGGTTTCATTATGGCAAATCAGGACGGCCTTGATCTCATGATCGGTATCGGCTTTGAGCCGCGCCTCCAGCCTATCCAGGGGAACTCCCTGGCCCCAAGGCACTTCCTCGTATTCCACGTCCAAACCCAGGCGTTTGGCCAGGTCGATCCACAAATGGCTGAACTGACCGAAGCGGTAGGACAGGACTTTGTCGCCGGGCGAGAGAGTGTTGGTCAGGGCGATTTCCCAGCCGGCGGTGCCGGTGGCTGGAAAGATGAAGGTTTGCCCGGCTTCGGTCCGGAAAACTTTCTTGAGGTTTTCCAGAATCGGTTTGACCAGCGTCGGAAAGTCCGGAGCGCGGTGATCTTCCGAGGGCACGTGCATGGCGCTTAGAATGGCATCCGGAATGTTGGTGGGACCGGGGACGTACAGATGGTTGCGGCCGGGCATTGCTTTCACCTTAGGATTTAAGAAATTGATGCATCAATCAAAGAAAAAGATCACGGTGAGGTGATCTTCGGGAAATTTCGTGGAATGGCCGAGAATGATGCCACAGGGGCGATTCCGCCTTCAAGGCTGTCGGAAATTTCGCGGCGATTCGCATTTCTCCTGAAAACCCGCGCTTTTCATTCACACGGCATCCTTTGGAACCTCGATGGATTCAATCCCCGGCCGGCTCCAGCAAGGGAAGCAACTCGTCCTTGAGCTCCACCCCCGAAAGCTGCCGCCGGATCGCCTCTTCCGTCAGGTAAACCAGTTTCGCGGCGGCGATTTCGTAGCTCAGACCTTCGGGCGGGCGGATGTTGGAAATGCAGTTTCGCTGGGCGTCGGTGTTGCCGATGCGGGGTGCATAGGTCAGATAAATGCCCAGACTGTCCGCGGCGCTGAGGCCGGGGCGTTCACCCACCACGATGACAGCGACCCGGGCGCGGAGCGCGCTGCCGATGTCGTCGGACAGGGCCACCCGGCCATTGGCGGCGAGACAGACCGGTCCCACCCGGAAGCCGTGGCTCCGGTACAGTGCCAGCACCGCTTGCAGCAGGGGCATGCCGTGCCGTTCGACCGCCGTGGACGAAAGCCCATTGGTGATGATCGGGACGACGTCGATTTCAGCTTGGGCCATGGCGCGATGGCGCAGGCGCTCACGGGACTCGGCGACCAGGATGCGGCCGAGATCGGGGCGGCGGAGATATTCGCTGCGGTCGGCGACGGGGGTGGCCAGGATCAGGCAATCCGCGCCGGATGCCCGCACCTGCGCCGCGAAAGCCTCGATGTCCCAGGGAAGATGCACCGCATCCCGCGCCAGGGCATGGGCGAGTTGGAACTCCAGCAGGGCCTCGGTGGGCAGGGCATGGCCGGCGCGGCCCAGGGCGATGCGGGCCTGGGTGAAGCGGCGCAGGTTGGACCAGGCCTCGTTCATGGGGCCTCCCCGGCGAGTGCCCTGACGGCGCCGAGCAGCTTCGGGTGGCCCCGGTTGAGAGCGTTGCGGCCGTCGAAGATGCCCATGTGGTCGAGCCACGCCTCGAATTCCGGCGCGGGCCGGAGTCCCAAAACCCGTCGCAGGTACAGCGCATCGTGAAAGGACGTGCTCTGGTAGGCGAGCATGATGTCGTCGGCTCCCGGCACGCCCATGAAGTAGGTACAGCCGGCCACCGCCAGCAGGGTGATGAGGTTGTCCATGTCGTTCTGATCCGCCTCGGCATGGTTGGTGTAGCACACGTCGCAACCCATGGGGAGGCCCAGCAGCTTGCCGCAGAAATGGTCTTCCAGCCCCGCGCGGATGATCTGCTTGCCGTCGTAGAGGTATTCCGGCCCGATGAAGCCCACCACGGTATTGACCAGGAGCGGCTGAAACTCCCGCGCCACGGCGTAAGCCCGCGCCTCGCAGGTTTGGGCGTCGATCCCGTGATGGGCGTTGGCGGAGAGGGCGCTGCCCTGGCCGGTCTCGAAATACATGACATTGTCGCCCACCGTGCCTCGCTTCAGAGACAGCGCCATGTCGCGGGCTTCCCGCAGCAGGGCGAGGTTTAGCCCGAAGCTCCGGTTGGCCGCCTCGGTGCCGGCGATGGACTGGAATACCAGGTCCACCGGCGCGCCGCGGCGCATCAGCTCCAGGGTCGTGGTGACATGGGCCAGCACGCAGCTTTGGGTCGGGATGCCGTGCTCGCCGATGATCCGGTCGAGCAAATGCAGCAGGGTGTCCACGTTGGCGGGGCTGTCGGTCGCCGGGTTGATGCCGATCACCGCATCGCCGTTGCCATAGAGAAGGCCATCCAGGATGCTGGCGGCGATGCCCTTGGGGGCGTCGGTGGGATGATTGGGCTGCAAGCGGGTGGACAGCCGTCCCGGGAGGCCCAGGGTGTTGCGGAACCGGGTGATCACCGTGCAGCGCTTGGCGGCGGCGATCAAATCCTGGTTGCGCATGAGCTTGGAGACGGCCGCGGCCATTTCGGGCGTCAGACCGCTGCGGATGCCCGCAATGTCGGTGTCGCGGGTCAGGTCGGACAACAGCCATTCGCGGAATTCGCCCACGGTGAGCGAGGCGATGACCGAAAAAGCCGCCGGATCGTGGGTTTCGAAGATCAGCCGGCTGACCTCGTCGTCTTCCGGCGGGATCAACGGCTCTTCGAGAAAGCGGCGGAGCGGCACGTCCGCCAGTACCCGCTGCGCCACCGCCCGTTCCTCCTCGGATTCCGCGGCGAGCCCTGCCAACTCATCCGCGGAGCGGAGCGGCGAAGCCTTGGCCAACAGGGTCTTGAGGTCGGCGAAGGTGTAGCGGCGTCCGAAAAGGGTCGAGGTGTAAGCCATGGTGAAGCGGCCGGCGCGCGGTTCAAAGGGTCTTGACTCTCAATACTGAGAAAGTCGAAACCTGTCAATCCGTGAGCATTACTTGGCCCGGGGCGTTTGGACGTACCGCCCGCTTGCCGATCGAACGGCTTTTCGGGCTATCGTGCCTGCCCATTCTGAAGGATCTTCCGGCTCAAAAGAAATATGGCACGGCATCGAAGATCGGCCACGTCCAGATTGCCTCGTACGGCGATCGCGGCAAGCTGATCTACAAGGGATGCGGGTCGCGGGAGCGAACAAGACCAGCGCCCGCGTGTCTTGCGTCGATCCCGTCACCCAAGAGAAAGCGGCTTCCAACATCAAAATGACCCTGGTTTATTATGGCATCCGGGCGAGCGCGCCTTCGAACTGCTGCGCCTGTGTCGACGCAAGTAATCAAACCTGATTCGGCTTTGATTTTCGATGTGAGGCTGTTGAAGATCAATCCCTAACCGAATAGGGAACCGGCGGATGTGATTAATAGGCGCCCCGATCTGTCGAACTGTGAGCATTGATCGGTGGGGACGCGAGGAAGCGCCGTTCGCCTATCGTTCGATCGATCGTTTTGTGCTACCGTGCGCGCCCACTATGCATTATATCGACAACGCGTTCAGCACGTCCTATCTGGTCGCCCTGCTAATGGGATTGTTCAGCGCTTTGCATTGCTTCGGCATGTGCGGTTCCATCATCGGTTCGCTTACCCTGAGTCTCCGGCGGGAAATCCGAGAGGACAAGCGCTTGCTGGTGCCTTTCGTGTTCAGCTATAACGCGGGCCGCATCGTCAGTTATTCCCTGGCCGGATTATTGGCGGGCTTGGCGGAGCATGTGTTAAGCATGCCGCTCGGCGAGGGCCATGGGCACCGCATCCTCCAAATCGCTTCGGCCTTCGTGATGGCTGGCGCCGGTCTGCATATCGCCGGCTGGTTTCCCCGCTTCGCCTATATCGAAAAGGGCGGGGTCTTAGTGTGGCGCACGATCGAACCCTATGGGCGAAGGCTGATTCCGGTGGAGACGCTGCTCAAGGCTTTCGTGTTTGGGATGATTTGGGGCTGGCTGCCCTGCGGTCTGGTCTATGCCGCCTTGACCCTCGCCGCGACCACCGGGGATGTGATGCGGAGCACTCTCACGATGTTCGCCTTCGGCTTGGGCACTATGCCCGCCGCGATGGGGGTGGGTATAATGACTTCTTGGATGGTGCGGCTATCCTACATGAAAAAATTTCGCCAGATGACAGGGATTACCCTGATCGTTCTGGCCCTATTGGCGGCGTTCCCGGGGCTAAACCCGATGGTGCGCTATTCGGTAGGTATATAAGGGAATGAGGAAGAGGCAAAGCTTATGTTCGAGAGGTTGATTGGCCAATCGCCGAACTTCGAGGCGTTGCTGCGCAGCGCCAAAATGGTCGCCGCGACGGACGTCACGGTTCTGATCACAGGCGAAACCGGAACCGGCAAGGAAGTGCTGGCCCAGGCACTAAAGCAACACAGCCCCCGTGCGGACAAGCCTTTCATCACGCTCAATTGCGCCGCGCTGCCGGAATCCTTGGCGGAATCCGAACTGTTCGGCCACAAAAAAGGCGCCTTCACCGGCGCCGTGGGCAACCAGCCGGGCCGTCTGCAAGCCGCCGATGGCGGCACGGTGTTTCTGGATGAGGTGGATTCGCTGCCAATTCCTCTGCAAGCCAAACTGCTGCGCTTTCTGGAAACCGGCGAAATCCAGCCGGTCGGCGAGACCCACACCCACAACGTCGATGTCCGCATCATCGCCGCAACCAACGCCAATCTTCAAGATAAAATCGTCAAGGGCGAATTCCGCCGTGATCTCTACTACCGGCTGAATGTCGTGCCCCTGGAAATCCCGCCGCTTCGCGACCGCTTAGGCGATATTCCGCTATTGCTGCGACATTTCATGGAACATTTCGCGCAAGACCACAAACTTCCCGTGGCCTCGTTCGGCAAGTCCGCACTGCAACGTCTCTCGAGCTATCCCTGGCCGGGCAATGTCCGCGAACTGCGTAACGTCTGCGAGCGCCTGTCCATTCTGCTCGCCGGCCGCGTCATCGAGGACGGCAATCTCCCCCCCGAAATCACCAATCGCGCAACCGCGCCGAAGCCCCTGTTCGACCTGCCGGAACTGGGAATCGATTTGGAGAAGGTGGAAATGGACTTGATTCGCCAAGCCCTCACTCGCACCAACGGCAATCGTAGCCGCTCTGCCCGGCTCCTTGGCATTTCCCGCGACACGCTGTTGTACCGCATGCAGAAATACGGGATCAGCTAGGCCTAATATCTATAGCACGCGTCAAGGACTGAATAACCCTCCCCCTTTGAAGCTCGAAGCGCCTTGCCCAGACGTTGGGGCGATTAACGCCTTGGGGTTGGCTCATCCTCGCGAGTAAATTCACTTCCCTTCCACGGCCTCGGTGGACTTCGCCTTCCCTTGACCCGCAAACGAAATTTTCGGAGCACCAGAGCCCATTTCGTCTTTTGGGCTTGCCGGGGTATCTTTACGAACTCGGTAATCTCTTCGGCACATGCGCCATTTCACGGCAATGGCGATTCCCCGTGACCCTGGCGGCGCACATCAGCATGGCCGGTTCGGCTTGGAAACGCCTACTGTACCAACGCCAACAATACCCCCGCCGCCACCGCCGAGCCGATGACCCCGGCCACGTTCGGTCCCATGGCATGCATAAGCAGGAAGTTGTGGGGGTTGGATTCCTGGCCAACCTTGTTGGCGACGCGAGCCGACATGGGAACGGCGGAGACGCCGGCCGCGCCGATCAGAGGGTTGACCTTGTGGGTGGGCGAGACGATGTTCATCAGCTTCGCCATCAACACGCCCGACGCGGTGCCGAAACTGAAGGCGAGGGCGCCCAGCGCCAGGATGCCGAGGGTTTCGGGGCGCAGGAATTGATGGGCGCTGAGCTTGGAGCCGACCGAGAGGCCCAGGAAGATGGTCACGATGTTGATGAGCTCGTTCTGGGAGGTTTTGCTCAGCCGTTCCACGACCCCCGATTCTCGGATCAGATTGCCGAGGCAGAACATGCCGATCAAGGGCGCCGCCGAAGGCAGCAGCATCGCGCTCAGGATCAGCAACACCCCCGGAAAGATGATCTTCTCGATGCGGCCGACGTAGCGCAACTGGGCCATTTCGATCAGGCGTTCCTGTTCGGTGGTCAAGGCGCGCATGATGGGCGGCTGGATCAAAGGTACGAGGGCCATGTAGGAATAGGCCGCCACGGCGATGGCGCCGAGCAGGTCCGGCGCCAGCTTGGAGGCCACGTAGATCGAGGTCGGCCCGTCGGCCCCGCCGATGATGGCGATGGCGGCGGCGTCCTTGAAGCTGAAATTCAACCCCGGCACCAAGTTCAGGGCCAAGGCCCCGAGCAGGGTGCCGAAGATGCCGAACTGGGCCGCCGCGCCCAAGAGCAAGGTTTTGGGATTCGCCAGCATGGGGCCGAAGTCGGTCATCGCACCGACGCCCATGAAGATAAGCAAGGGGAAGACGCCGGATTTGATGCCGAGATAAAGATAAGACAAGATGCCGCCCTCGTCGGCGATGCCGGCCACCGGAATATTGCTCAGCACCGCGCCGAAGCCGATGGGCAGAAGCAGCAGCGGTTCGAATTCTTTCCGAATGGCGAGATACAGTAGCAGAAAACCAACCGCCATCATCACCGCCTGGCCCGGCTCGAAGTTGGATAGACCGGTGCTTTGCCAAAGTTGGGTCAAGCCTTCCATCGTCTTTTACTCCAGGGTCAAGAGGACATCCTGGGAGGCGACCGTATCGCCGACCTTCACGGCGATGCTCGCGACCAGGCCGCCGGTGCGGGTACGGACTTCGGTTTCCATCTTCATGGCTTCCATCACGATTACTACGGCGTTGGGTTCGACATGCTGACCGCCATTGACGTTGATGCGGAGGATATGCCCGGCCATCGGCGCCTTGACGGTCTCTCCGCCGCTGCCGGCGGCCGGGCGCGCGACCGGCGCCGCGCCGACGGCGGGCGTTACATCGACCTTATAGTTGCGGCCATTTACGGACACCACGCCTTCGCCCGCCGCGTTTACCCGGTAGGTCCGGCCGTTGACCACGACGTCGAATGCGTTCGCGGCGCCCGCGCCGGAACCTTGGTCGGCGCTAGGTGGCGGTTCGAAAGCCTCGGGATTGCCGCGGTTCTGTAGAAATTTCCAGCCGACTTGGGGGAAGAGGGCGTAGGTAAGCACATCATCGATGTCCTCGGCGGCCAGCGCGACATTACTTTCGGCGGCCATCTTTCGTAGTTCCGCCGTCAACTTGTCCAGTTCCGGCTCAAGCAAGTCGGCCGGCCGGCCGGTGATGGGCTCGGCGCCTTGCAGGACCCTTTGCTGCAATTCGGCGTTGACGGGGGCAGGGGTGGCGCCGTATTCGCCTCTCAAGACGCCTTGGGTTTCCTTGGTGATGGATTTGTAGCGCTCGCCGGTGAGCACATTCATGACCGCCTGGGTGCCGACGATCTGCGAGGTCGGCGTCACCAGCGGGATGAAACCCAAGTCCTCACGCACCTTGGGGATTTCCTCCAGTACTGCGTCGAACTTGTCGAGCGCGCCTTGCTCCTTCAACTGGCTTTCCATGTTGGTCAGCATGCCGCCGGGTACCTGCGCCACGAGGATTCGGCTGTCCACGCCCTTAAGACTGCCTTCGAACTTGGCGTATTTCTTTCTGACTTCGCGGAAATAGGCCGCGATTTCCTCGAGGAGCTTGATGTCGAGCCCGGTGTCGCGGGGCTGGCCTTCGAGGGCCGCCACGACAGCCTCGGTGGCGCTGTGGCCGTAGGTCATGCTCATGGAGGAGATGGCGGTATCGACATTGTCGATACCGGCTTCCGCGCACTTGAGAATGGCGGCCGTGCTGAGACCGGTGGTGGCATGCGACTGCATGTGAATCGGTACCTTCACGGCCTCCTTCAAGCGGCTGACCAGCTCGAAAGCCACATAGGGCTTGAGCAGGCCCGCCATGTCCTTGATGGCGATGGAGTGGGAACCCAGGTCCTCCAGCCGTTTGGCGAGATCCACCCAGGTATCGATGGTATGGACCGGACTCACGGTATAGGAAATCGTCCCTTGGGCGTGCTTGCCGATGGCGATGGTGGCCCGGATAGCCCGCTCGAAATTGCGGGGATCGTTGAGCGCGTCGAAGATGCGGAACACATCGACGCCATTGGCCGCGCTACGCTCCACGAATTTGTCCACGACATCATCGGCGTAATGGCGGTAGCCGAGAAGATTCTGGCCGCGCAGCAGCATCTGGAGAGGGGTCCTCGGCAGGGCTTTTTTCAGGGCGCGCAGACGCTCCCAGGGATCTTCGCCCAAATAGCGGATGCAGGCGTCGAACGTCGCTCCGCCCCAGCATTCGAGAGACCAGAAGCCGACCTGGTCCAGCTTGTCGCAGATCGGGAGCATGTCCTCGAGGCGCAAGCGCGTCGCCAGCAAGGATTGATGCGCGTCGCGCAGCACGACATCGGTGATGCCTAAGGGATTGGCCATGGAACGGGCTCCTTCTAGGTCTAGCGGTATCGGTACCACTGAATCGCCGCGCTAATGGCGGCCACTATCTCCGCATCCTCGGATTCGGCGGTCGCGCCAAGGCCGCGGTAGCCCGGCAATTCTTGAGGCTCTAGACTGTATTTTTGGAGGATCTTTGAAGTAATGTTTATGATCCATACCAGCAAGGATAGAAACATAAACACGATGCCCATGCCAATCAGGCTAAGCTTGAATCCGGATAGCAGGAATTCGGAAAGGGAGGATTCCATGTCGGGTTAAATCTCCGGGCAAAACGCTCGACCGAGTCACAAAAACCTTTGAATAATAATGTGCTGAGCATGGAAAGTCGAACTCGGAATGTGGCCTAAGCGCCGTTAGACCTTGGGGTTGGCTAGAGACGTGTAATTTACAGAAGGCTGATCGGTCGCCTCATCCGGCATCTAAGAAATTCTCGAAATTCTGGGAATGATGGGGAAACTGGTCGCGGTTTGGCGCCCATGGCGCGAGCTGGCCGATCAGGGGCTCGGCCGCCTGTCTTGATTGCTTGTCGGTGAATGCTTAGAAGCTCTCTTCCGCCATTGTTCTGGACTGGGGCCGGAATGTGCTGGATTCCAGGCGAACGCCAAGATGAGCGTTGTTCGGTTAGGTAGAGCGCCGGCTTGGAAAATGCGGCGGACAAGCACTCAGTGACTTAGCCCTAGGAAGATTTGGCCTCAGGCATAGAGCGACGTGGGGGAGGGCCAAGAAAACAAATGGACCTCCCTGTCCACGCCATGGCCATGCTCCTAATCGGAGGCTCAGAACACAATGGCGACGTCTGTGGAAAACAGCAGTTGATCTGTGGTTTTACCGGTATTGAATATCCTGATCTTGTCGGTCCAGTCATAACGGACATTAGGACGCACCGTAATCCATTTCACGGGCTTATACGTCAGGCCGGCGGTGATTTCGTAATAGCTGCTGCCCGCGAAAGGATAGGCGCTATAGTTGCCCTGGCAGGCATAGGGGCCTGAGCTGACGTTGAAGCTCGCAGCGCAACGGGCCGGACCGGCGATCCGGAATCCATCATTATCCCGGAACCACTCCGCGCGGATACCGATTCCCAAGTCATCTTGGATATCGTAAAGCAAGTATTGATTGATGCCGTACCAGCGGGCGTCTTTTTCTCCCTTGGCGGTGGCGACATTATCCGCAAAGCCGTGGTCGTGCTGGATGATGTAATGGAGGGTATTGTCCAGGAAATTGGCCTTGCCAACGATGCTGTACAAGGCCCAGGCATCACTGTGACGCTCGGAACGGGGGCCTGCGGTGGAAGTGATGTTCAGCGAGTAGTTTTTATCGTCACTGGTCCAGGTAACGCCACCCAGAAAATCCCAGTTGCCGAGCTGACGATCAAAGTTGCCGTCCCAGCCGCCGGTGGCGCTTCCCGTCACGGCCCCGGCGATGGCGCTCCAATTGTCATCGATCGTATAGCTACCCAAGATACCAGTATGGGTGAAGGGCTCGCCGTATTGAAAGGTATAGGGTTTGGTAAAGAAGAAGTTGTCCGGCGCGGTGACCACTTCGTAGCCGATCGGCGTGTAAAAATGGCCGGCCTTGATGTTGAGGCCGTTGCCGACCGGGATGTTTACCTCACCATACGCTTGAGGCAGGGCCAAACCGTAGAAACGGTCGCTGAAACTGGTCAGGTGCAAGTCCCAGTGGCCGCGATTTAGCGGCTGAAGAGTTCTCGGATCGAGGGCCGGCACGCCATAGGCTTGGGTGAAAATGGAATCGGTGCCGTAATTAATATCGAACCGTCCGCCCCAGTCCCAATCGTCGCCGCTGGTGTTTACCGCCTTCTGCAGATAAAAGTACAACTGGTTGAGCTGTAGTTCGTCCTTGCGGTCGCCAAAGGTGACGGGGCCATTGAACTTGTCCGGCGTACTGTTGAAGTTATGAGTGATACTGGAATTGATCCAGCCGCCCCATTTGATTCCATAATCCTTTAAAGGCTGAGCATCACCCTTGCCAGCCATATAGTCGGCCAAGCCCGTGGCCTCGTCGATCTCTCCCGCGTAAGCGGCGTCCAGGAACAGCGCAGCGCAAAGGCCGAACGCCACCGACGTCAGCCGGATTTTGAAACCGCTTTTTTTCATTCCGAGTCTCTCCAAATTCATTTACCGGGGCTAGCCATGCAGAAAGCAAGCCAATGCCTACGATGCCTTAAGGCTCTGACAAGCTTGCAATCTTCCGTAACGCGATGCGCTGCCTTGGTGCATTTCGTTGTGTGATTGCACTAAAACAACACAAGGTTGCGCTTTGGCGACATTATAACCATTTTCTGCGATTTATGGATATTTCCTGCGGCTAGCCCGACTCGGATCCGGAGTTCTCTCGCACGGCCATGTTATCTCACCGGCAGAGCCTTTTGCCCATTCAACGAGTACATAAAGTCATTGGCACGGCCGATCGAGCGCTCCATGGCGTTTATCAAGCCCGTCACGCTCACGCTCATGGCGCTCAGTTCATGCTCCAACGAGGCAATGGCCTTGGCATTCAGGTTGTGTTTGAGATACAACACCTGGTCCTGAAACACCCGCAGCACCGGCTCGATCTTGCTCTCCGCCCGTCGCATCGCGGAGATCAATTGGCCGTAATGCTGCTGGGTCAGCTTGAGCTTCTGCCGGCTGCTGCTGCGAAGACCGCGATTAGTGTACTGCTCCAGTTCGGCTTCCCACTCGGCGAACAGTGCCGTAGCCACATCCTGCACCGCGTCGATCCGGTCCTTCACTGCCAGCGCCTTCGCTTGGCTGTAATCGAACTCAATCTTAAGCTGCCGGTACAGTTCTTCCAGATCGCCCCCGTCGAAATGGGTCAGGCTGCTGAATTTGTCCAAGGCGCTTTGAAATTGCTCCTTGGCTTCCTCCAGGCTGTCTCTGGCGCTCTCCACGCGAGCGACCAGAATATCCCGTTTGTGGTGCCCGGCGGATTCCACCGCCCGAAAATAGATTTTCTGGCATTGAGAAACGAGATATCTCACGAAGGGGTTCAAAAGGCCGGCGAGCGTGACGGGCTTTCGATGAAGCGGCTTGTTCATAAGAGTTTTCGTTCTAGATAAAGCGTGACAATCCCATGGCTATTGTAGTCTTCCGAGCCCATGCGGCCAGAAAACCACGTCAGTGACGGCGAAGGAAATTTGAATGTACCGGTCCACCGTTATTCTGCGCCTTGTGGCCGGAAAGGCCTCTCAAAACTCGCTCAAGCGGCTGGGATGTCCTCAACCGCGGAAGAGGGCTCAACAATCCGGCGTCTCAAGACCTTTCTCAAAAACTCCGCCGTGTGAGAGGCCCGATGATCGGCGATCTGCTCGGGCGAGCCTTCCGCGATGATGCGCCCGCCTCCTTCGCCGCCTTCCGGTCCGAGATCGACAATCCAGTCCGCGGTCTTGATGACATCGAGGTTATGCTCGATCACGATCACGGTGTTGCCGTGGTCGCGTAACTGGTGCAGCACGCCCAGGAGTTGCCGGATGTCGTGGAAATGCAGCCCGGTGGTCGGCTCATCGAGAATGTACAGCGTCTTGCCGGTGTCCCGCTTGGAGAGTTCCCGGGCCAGCTTGACCCGCTGCGCCTCGCCGCCCGACAGGGTCACCGCGTTCTGGCCCAAGGTGATGTAGCCAAGGCCCACTTCCATCAGCGTCTGGAGTTTCCGGGCCACGGCGGGGATGGCTGAAAAGAAGGCAGCAGCCTCTTCCACCGTCATCTCCAACACTTCGTGGATGGTCTTGCCCTTGTAGCGGATTTCCAGGGTCTCGCGGTTGTAGCGCCGGCCTTTGCAGACATCGCAATGGACGTAAATGTCGGGCAGAAAATGCATTTCCACCTTGATGACCCCGTCGCCGGCGCAGGCTTCGCACCGGCCGCCCTTGACGTTGAAACTGAATCGCCCTGGTGGATAACCTCGGGAACGGGCCTCCGGCGTTTGCGCGAACAGCTCACGGATGGGCGTGAACACCCCGGTGTAGGTCGCGGGGTTGGAGCGCGGCGTGCGGCCGATGGGGCTCTGGTCGATGTCCACCACCTTGTCGAGATGTTCCAGCCCCTCGATGCCCTCGCAGGGCGCGGGGGTGAGGGAGGCGCCGTTGAGCGCGCGGGCCGCGTAGCGGAACAGGGTATCGTTGACCAGGGTGGACTTGCCCGAGCCGGAGACACCGGTGACGCAGGTAAAAAGACCCACCGGGAATACCGCCTCAACGCTCTTGAGATTGTTTCCCTTGGCGCCTTTCAGCCGCAGCACCCGTTCGGGATCAAAGGGCCAGCGTTTTGTTGGCACCTCGATCTCCAAGCGGCCGGACAAGTATTGTCCGGTCAAGGATTCCCCATCGGCCATTATCGCTTCCGGCGTACCCTCGGCCACCACCCGGCCGCCGTGAACGCCGGCGCCGGGGCCGATGTCCACCACGTGATCGGCGGTGCGGATGGCGTCCTCGTCATGCTCGACGACGATCACCGTATTGCCCAAATCACGGAGGCGCAGCAGAGTATTCAGAAGGCGCTGGTTGTCCCGCTGATGGAGACCGATAGAGGGTTCGTCCAGCACGTACATGACACCCACGAGCCCGGCGCCCACCTGACTCGCGAGACGGATGCGCTGGGCCTCGCCGCCGGAGAGCGTATCGGCGCTGCGGTCCAGGGTCAGGTAATCCAGCCCCACGTTGATTAGGAACTGAAGTCTCTCGCGGATTTCCTTAACGATCTTGGCCGCCACCTCGCCTCGTTGGCCAGAGAGTTTCAAGGCATCAAAAAACTCCACTCCCCGCCGGATCGGCAAGGCCGTTAACGCCGGTAAGGCCGTATCGGCCACATACACGTGCCGCGCCGCGAGATTCAGCCGAGCGCCGCCGCACTCCGGGCAAGGCTTGTTGGCCTGATACTTCGCCAATTCCTCCCGCACCATCATGGAATCGGTTTCCCGATAGCGCCGCTCCATATTGGGAATAATCCCCTCGAAGGGGTGGCGGTGAACCACCGTCCTGCCCTGGGGCGTCTGCAGCTTGAACGGAATGGTCTCGCCGCGGCTGCCGTAAAGGACAAGCGCGCGGGTGGCTTCCGGAAGGTCCTCAAAGGGTTGCTCCGGATCGAAACCGCAATATTCCGCCAGGGACTGGATCATCTGGTAGCAGTAAGCATTCCGCCGGTCCCAGCCGCGCACCGCCCCGCCGGCCAAGCTCGCCTTGGGATCGTGGACCACCAGCCGTGGATCGAAATATTGCTTTACCCCGAGGACGTCGCAGGCGGGAC
>CADDYU010000007.1 GCA_902810705.1 Methylococcaceae bacterium | reverse complement strand
CACCGTCCGCCAGCACCCGAACCCGCAAATCCATGGAATACGCCCGCATGGCCGCTCCGCCTGAAATCCACTCTCTCCCTCCGACACCCCAAAACTCCGCTAGAGTTCCCCGGAAAACGCTCTAGCCAGGCAGGCAGCCATGTTCGCCCGAGTGGACGGCGTGCGATGTGGAAGGGCGCTTGCTTCAAGAGGAGATGGAACCGGTGGCTGGATCGGTCTTGGCAAGTTGCGGAATGTTATTCCGCCAATCCGATCGTAGAAATAGCTGAATCAGCAGCGATTGACAGCGGACGCTAAAAACAAAACCTGAGTTCGGGATAAGAAAGCTGAGATAGGCGCCTGCCTGTTTGCGCAAGATGTTATGTGCACCCCTAATCCCATCTCCGCCAGGAGAGACGCTCCTGGACCGTTTAACCGAGTGCTTGGGCCGCATGCCGGCGAATTTCGGGTTAACGGGCCCGAGCGCTCTACTTGGCCCGTTCGCCGGGGGAAAGGAAGTCGGGCCGAGGTCAGCCGGCCGGCTCGCCCGATAGCGAAGCCAGCAATTTCCTCAGCATCAAGGGATCCACCGGTTTGACGAGATGATGATTGAACCCCGCCGCTCGCGATTGACATCGATCCCCATCCTGGCCCCAGCCGGTCAGCGCCGCAATGACGATGTTCCGGCCCCAGGATTCCTCCCGTATGCGCCGGCAGGTGTCGTAGCCATTCAGTTTCGGCATTCCGATGTCCAGCAGAATCAGCTCGGGGCGGAACGCCGCCGCCACGTCGAGCGCCTCCAAGCCATCGTGCGCGGTGCGCACCTCGTGCCCCAAGATTTCGGTCAACATCGACAGGCTGGTCGCCGCGTCCACGTTATCGTCCACAATCAGAAGCCGGCGCCGCGCCGATGCCTTCATAGGCCCTTCCGGCGGCGGATCTTCCAGCTCGCGGGCGGCCAGGGTCTTGAGGCGGACGACCAGCTCGCTACCCTGGCCGGGACCGTCGCTGTGCGCCTCGACGCTGCCCCCGTGCATCTCCACCAATGCCTTGACGAGGCTGAGGCCGATCCCAAGGCCGCCTTGAGCCTTCTTCGAGAGGCCATCCACCTGGGTGAACATGTCGAACACCCGGGTCAGCATGTGGGATGGAATGCCGATCCCGTTGTCCTTCACCCGCACCACGACGTCCTCGTCGCAGCGCTCGGCGGTCAGCGAGATGCGCCCGCCGTTCTCGGTGTACTTGGCGGCGTTGTTGAGGAGGTTCGCGAACGCTTGGGCCAGGCGGGTGACGTCGGCTTCCACGAGGATCGGCTCGGCGGGGAGGCTTATGGTGAGTTCGTGGCCGGACTTAGCGATCACGGGCCGGCTGGTTTCCACCGCGTGCTGGAGGATGGTTGCCAGATCGACCGGCGACTTCCGCAGCTCGATCTTGCCCCGGCTGATCCGGCTGAGGTCGAGCAAATCGTCGATCAACCGGATCATGTGTCGCAACTGTCGCTCCATCATGCTCGTGGCCTTTTCCAAGGCTCCGCGATCGTCCCGCGCCAGCCGCAGGATCTGGAGACCGGTGCGGATCGGCGCGAGCGGATTGCGAAGCTCGTGGGCCAGCATCGCCAGGAATTCATCCTTGCGGCGGTCGGCATCCTTGAGCTTTTTTTCGAATTCCTTGCGCTCGGTGATGTCGACGGTGACCATGACGCCGCCCACCACTTGTCCTTGATTGTCCAGAATAGGCGCCCCCGAAGCCTGGGCGATCCAACGCCGGCCGCTCGGCAGTTCGATCTCCAGTTCCATGGGTGGAATCACGCGCTGTTCCGCCACGGCGCGCTGTAACGGCAACTCTTGTTCCGTGATCGCCTGGCCGGCGCAAAAAAACCGCATCGGCCGATTGGAGCAACGATCGGTTTCGGAAGCCGAGAACTTGTCGCCCGGCATGAGCTCGAATTGGGCCAGGGCGGCGGGATTTCCGGTCATGTGCTGGCCTCGGGGATCGCGCGAAAAACTGATTCCCACCGGCGTCGCCTCCATGATCGCCTGCAGCCGCTGCTGCGTTTCGAAGAGCTTCCGCTCGACTCGTTTCCGATTGCTGATGTCGATGCAAAATTTCACGGTGACGCCATCGTCGAGACGGGCTCCGGCGAATAATAGCCATGACCTGGAGCCGTCCTTGCGGAAATACTCCTTCTCGTAGGGGCCGATGCGTCCGGTAGCGGCGAGAAGCCTCATCTGTTCGGTACTGAGATCCATCCACTCCGGCGGCGTCAGGCTCCGCCAGTCCAGAAGCGCGCTCTTCAAATCGTCGCGGGTGTAGCCCGTGAGGCGGAGGAAGGCGTCATTGGCGTCGATGATGGTGCCGGACTCCCCGAGAGAGACGATGCCGACCGTTTCGATCTGAAACATCCGCCGCAGTCGCTCCTCGGACGCCCGCAGCCGTGCTTCCGCCCGCTTGCGCTCGGTAATGTCCCGTGAGTACGCGGCGATGCCGCCGTTCCGGGTCGGATAGGCATCGCTTTCGAACCAGCGGCCATCGGGCGCATAAAGGGTCTCGAACCGCGCCGGCGTCCGTTCGCTCATTACCCGCCGCAATTTGCGCTCGGTACGAGTGCCACGGGCGGACGGGAAAGCATCCCAAAAATTCCTGCCCAGCAGGCCGGTACGGGACAGGCCGATGACCCGTTCGGCCACGGCGTTCAGATAGGTGATCCGCCACTCGCGGTCAACGGCTATGAATCCCTCGGCCATGCTTTCCAGCACGTTTACCGTCTCCGCCCGCAGCTCTTCCTCGCGCTGCCTGGCCTCCCGGCGGGCGCGGGCCAAGGCCAGTATCCCGCCGATCCGAGCCAGAAGCTCCTTGGCACCGAAGGGTTTGGTGAGGTAGTCGTCGGCCCCGGCCAAGAGTCCCTCCACCCGCGCCTCCTCGCCGGCCCGGGCCGACAGCAGGATGACCGGAATGGAGGCCGTGCCAGGCTCCGCCCGAAGCTTCTGCAACAGCCCAAAGCCGTCCAGATTCGGCATCATGACATCCGTGAGCACCAGGTCCGGCCGTTCGTCGATGACGGCCTGAAGCGCTTGCTGGCCATCGCTCACGGCGGTGACCTCATACTCGGCGCTCAGGAGCCGCTTAAGGTACTGCCTGAAATCGGCGTTGTCGTCGGCCACAAGGATTCGAGCCCTAGGCATCCAGTGCGGAGAAGGCGAAGCTTGTTCCGCTGGACCTGCAGTTCCGAGGCAAGGCGCCTCACCCTCGGTTTCGGCGTCCGGCAACCAGCGCAAGGCCTCCTCGACGAACGGCATGGCGCCGAGAGCCGTGGAAGCCTGCTTTCGATCGCCGCCGCTCCGATCCCCTATCGGATGCCTCTGCCTAAGGGGGATGGTCACCGTGAAGGTGCTGCCCTGTCCATCCCGGCTTTCAACCTCCGCTTTCCCGCCGTGGAGCTTCGCGAGTTCCTGCACCAGAGCCAGCCCGATGCCGGTCCCTTCCTGGGCTCGGCCGCGCGGGCCCTCGACCCGGTGGAAGCGTTGGAAGATCTTTGGCAGTTCCGCCTCGGGAATTCCCACCCCGGTGTCCTGCACGCGCAGGACCGCGGCTCCGTGTTCGCTCCGGAGCGATACCCGGACTTCTCCCTCCAAGGTGTACTTGAAGGCGTTGGAGACCAGATTAAGGACGATCTTCTCCCACATGTCCCGATCCACATACACCGGCTCGTGGAGCTTTGGGCAATCGATCACGAAACGCAGCCCGGCCTTTTCCATGGCGGCCTGGAAAGCGCTCGCCAATTCCGCCGTGTAGGTGGCCAGATCCACGGGCTCGTAGACAGCCTGGGCGCGGCCTGCCTCGATGCGGGCAAAGTCGAGTAAGGTATTGACCAGCTTCAACAACCTCTGGCCGTTTCGACGAGCCAGAATCAACAGCTCCCGCGCCTCGGGCGGAATGCGGCCGTCGAGGGAGTCGAGAACGTCGTCCAGCGGTCCGAGCAGGAGGCTGAGCGGGGTTCTGAATTCGTGGCTGATGTTCGAGAAGAACGCGGTCTTGGCGCGGTCCAACGCGGCCAAGGCTTCGGCCCGCTGGCGCTCGGCTTCGGAAGCCTGGGCTTGGGCGAGGCTAGCGGCAAGCTGCCCAGCAATGAGGTTGATAAATCCTTGATAATCGTCGTCATAGCGCCGGAACGGATTCAACCCGACAATGAGGAGGGCCATCGGGCCGGGATGATCGCTTGATCCCGGCGCCGCGATCGGCACGACCACCGCTTGATGGGGCGGCCTAGGCCAGGACCCGGCCGGCAGGGCTTCGGCTTGGGCGTTCAGATTTTGAACCAAACAGATCTCGCGGGTTTCGACCGCCTCGCCGAAAGGCCAGAAGCAATCGCCGTCGAGCGCGGCCGTCTCGGGCGCCCACCTGTGGCCCCGCCCGACGGCGGAGGCCGCCGCCAACTGGACTCGCCTTTGTTCCGGATCGACCCGGTAAAGGAGAGCGAAGGGAAGGTCCCGGAGATTGGTTTGCAGGCTGCCGGCCGCCAGCGCGCAAGCTTCGTCCACGGTTCGCGCCTGGGCGGCCGTGGCGGCCAATTCCCGGAGCAGCGCCAGCTGACGCTCGCCGATGATTCGCTGAGTGTCCTCGGTTACCGGACAAAAGATGCCACCGAAATCGCCATCATCGCCGACGATCGGGGTATACGAGAACGTGTGATACGTCTCCTCGGGAAAACCTCCCCGTTCCCGGATGAGCAGCAGGCGCTCGTCCCAGGTGGCGTGTCCGGTCTGGATGACCGATTCGATCCTAGGCCCGATCTCGGCCCAAATCTCCGACCAAACCTCCCGCGCGGGCCGGCCCAAGGCCCATGGGTGCTTCGCGCCCAGGGTCATTCGGGCGTAGGCATCGTTGTAGAGCGAAACCAAGTCTCGCCCCCACCAGATCAGGATCGGAAAGCGGCTCGCCAACATGAGGCGGACGGCGGTCTTGAGGCTCTGCGGCCAGAGCGGGGCCGGACCCAGGTTCGTGGTCGACCAGTCCATGGCGCGCATCCGCTCGCCCATCTCCCCGCCGCCCAGCAGAAAATCAGCGCTGGAGCCGATCGAAGGCACCGGCGGCTTAATCATCTCGTTCTCCTACAATCTAAAATAAAAAATGACGCTTTGTGAAGGAGGCTCTGTGAAGTCTGAATTGGGGTGAAGTCTGGGTCGGACGCCAATCGGGGTCGGAATCGAGGGAGTCATCTGAATACCATCTTGTTTGGACACGAGCGTCCTTGTCCGGAATTCCGGAATACGCCTAAAGACGTAGACGCTATAAGACCCTTTGACCGAATCACCCCACGCACCTCAAGCCGTTGCTCAGAGGCGACTCGCCCCGCCAGCCACCTTTAGACGGGGTACTGAGATCGTCCGGCAGCCGGTCTCGCGGTGTTCGTCAAGCTCGGGAGCGGTACTCTCTGTAACCGAGAGGCGACGCAACTTCGTTCAAAAGCTCCGATACAAAAAAATGTTTTATTAGATATCATGTACTTAACAAATATGGTATGAATCCTGCTCCACCCCTCTTCGGTACCGCTCCGGCATGGCGCCCTGCCAAGTTGGATCTGCCGGATGCCCTCTAGCCGGTCTAGCAGGCCCCCTGCCGAAGCGGGCACCTCAGGGAACTCACTGTCTAGTTTCCTCACTTCTCAGGGCGAGGTGCCTCCGTTCCTCGCCCTCTTTTTCTTCCGAGACACCTATCCGGACGAGGCCGTCTCCCCGCCGGGAAATCCGACGCCCGCCATCGGCCAGAGAATTCTCCTGAAGGATACGTTTACTAAATGGTGCGCATCTTAGACGATGCAACACAAAATTTCCCGTATCCCGCTGTTTATAGCTTTTCAACCGAGCCAGCCTGCCCCCAAGGCCTTCCATGGGCCTCTACATCTTCTACGTGAACTTTTAGCCGAATGGATCGGCCAAATTCAGTAAGCGAAAAAGCCCACGCCTAGCCTGTAACAAGGATGATGAAATTTGTCACCGAAACCACCCGATGCGTTTCGGATAAATTCAGGAGGGCTAACAATGATATTGAAGTCGACCGACGGCGCCGCCGGTCAGGTCTTTAATGGTTTATCCCGCGACAAAACACTTAGACCAAAAATTCGCGGCAGCATAGCCCGCCCGACAGCGGGCGCATGTCGCCGGGCAGGCAGAGCGGGAGTTCGACAGCCAGCGAGGGCATATCTATGACCGATAAGGAAAGCAAGCACATTCTGGTTACGGGGGGCGCCGGCTTCATAGGCACCAATCTCTGCCGGCGACTCTTGAAACAGGGGCATACGGTAACCTGCGTCGATAATTTCCAAACCGCGCAGGCTCCCTTCCGCACCGCTTTTCGAGAGTCCGCCCGATTCCGGGTCGTCCGCCATGACGTGACAATGCCCCTCGAGGCGACGGCCGATGAAATCTATCATCTCGCCTGCCCCGCGTCGCCCGTTCATTACCAGCGCGATCCCCTCCACACCCTCAAAACCTGCCTGCACGGCTCCATCAACATGCTGGAGCTGGCGGGGCGCGCCAACGCCAAACTCTTCCAGGCGTCGACGAGCGAGATTTACGGCGATCCGGAAGTCCATCCCCAGCCCGAACACTATCGGGGTTCGGTCAACCCAATCGGCCTTCGCGCCTGCTATGACGAGGGCAAGCGCTGCGCGGAATCCTTGTGCTTCGATTATCACCGTCAGCAGGGCGTGCGGATCAAGATCGGCCGCATCTTCAACACCTACGGCCCCTACATGCAACCCGACGATGGGCGGGTCATTCCCAACCTGATCTGCCAGGCCCTGCGCAATCGGCCCCTGACCATCCACGGGGACGGGCTGCAAACCCGTTCCTTTTGCTATGTGGACGATTTGGTTGAAGCCCTGCTGCGCCTCATGGAAACCCCGGACGAGTTCACCGGTCCGGTCAATCTCGGCAACCCCAGCGAAGTCACCATGCTGGAACTCGCGGAGCACATCGTCGAACTCACCGGCTCCCAATCCAAAATCGTGTTTCGGCCCTTGCCCTCGGACGATCCGCGGCGCCGCTGTCCCGATATCGATCTGGCCAGAAGCAGGCTGGGCTGGCAGCCGTCCGTTCCGCTCCGGGAAGGGCTCCAGCGCACCATCGAGTACTTCGAGGATGTGTTGATGCTCGGCGAGCAGACCGTATCCAAGACCGTGCCGGCATTTTAATTACGAGGGCCCTCGGCTCCGGCTCGAACCTGCTTCGCGTCGTCGTTGGACGGGGGTTGCCGCCTCAAGATTTCTCATTTCAAGGACCGAAGGAAAACCCATGGCAGAAACGATTTTGATTACTGGGGGTGCCGGCTTTATCGGCTCCCACCTCGCCGATGCGCTATTGGCGGAAGGTTACCGCGTCCGGGCGCTGGACAATCTTTCCGAGCAAGTCCACGGCAGCGAGGGCAAGTGGCCCGCTTATCTCGATCCCGCCGTCGAGTTGCTGGAAGGCGACATTCGCGACCCCAATCGGGTACGGGAAGCCCTTGAGGGCGTCGATGGCGTGTTTCACTTCGCCGCCGCGGTGGGCGTCGGGCAGAGCATGTACCAGGTGCAAGCCTATACCGAAGTGAATAACCTCGGCACCGCCGTCCTCCTCCAACAGCTGATCGAGCGGCCGGTGGCGAAGCTCGTGGTGGCCTCCAGCATGAGCGTGTACGGCGAGGGCCTGTACCGAACCGCGGCGGGCGATTCCTGCGCCGTGCCCGAGCGCTCGCCGGAGCAGCTGCGGAAGGGCGCATGGGACATGCATGCGCCGACCGGCGAGTTGCTGGAACCCATCCCGACCCCGGAAACCAAAGTGCCCGACCCGGCGTCGGTGTACGCCCTGTCCAAGTACGATCAGGAGAAACTCTGCCTGATCGTGGGCAAGGCTTACGGCATCCCCACCGTCGCCTTGCGCTTCTTCAACGTCTACGGCACCCGGCAGGCCCTGTCCAATCCTTATACCGGCGTGTTGGCCATCTTTGCCTCGCGCTATCTCAACGACAATCCGCCGCAGATCTTCGAGGACGGTCAGCAGCGGCGGGATTTCGTCCACGTGACCGACGTGGCTCGGGCCGGCCTGCTGGCCCTGGAGCGCGGCGAGGGCGATGGGCAGGTGTTCAACGTCGGGAGCGGCGAAAGCCACGCGGTGCTGGACATCGCCCTGCGGTTGGGGCGGCTTCTCGGCCGGGACCATATCGAACCGGCCGTCACCGGCAAGTACCGGGTGGGCGATATCCGCCATTGCTTTGCCGACATCGGCCAGGCGCAGCGGTTGCTGGGATATCGTCCTCGGGTGCGCCTGGACGACGGACTGGCCGAACTGGTGGACTGGCTTGCCACCCAGACGGCGTCGGACCAGTTCGAAGCGGCCAGCGCCGAACTGGCCCGCCGGGGACTGCGGCTATGAAGCCCCACGGAATCGATTCCCTGCCCGCGCTCGGACCGGGACCGGTGCTGATCACGGGCGGCGCCGGCTTCGTCGGCGTCAACCTCGCCGACCGCCTGCTCCAGGGCGGCCGCCGGGTGCGGCTCTTCGATAATCTGTCCCGGCCGGGCGTGGTGCGCAATTTGGATTGGCTGCGGTCCCGTTATCCGGATCGGCTGGAGGTTCGAATCGCCGATATTCGTGACCCTCAGGCGGTGACCGAGGCGACGCGGGGCGCCGCCGCGGTTTTTCACTTCGCCGCGCAGGTGGCGGTGACCACCAGCCTCGAAGATCCACGCTCCGATCTGGAGATCAATCTCGGCGGCACCTTTCACCTGCTGGAGGCGCTGCGTGCGGCCGGCAAGCCGCCGCCTCTCGTCTACACGTCCACCAACAAGGTCTACGGCAACTTGCCGGGCCTCGCCGTGCGGCCGCGGGGTCAGCGCTACGAACCCTGCGACGAAGCTTTCGCCGGAGGCGTCAGCGAGCGCCAGCCGCTCGACTTTCATAGCCCCTACGGCTGCTCCAAGGGAGCGGCTGATCAATATGTCCTGGATTACGCCCGAAGCTATGGACTGCCCACCGCGGTGGTCCGCATGAGCTGCATTTACGGCCATCATCAGTGCGGCACCGAGGACCAGGGCTGGGTGGCGCATTTCCTCCTCCGGGCCTTGGAAGAGCGTCCCATCACCCTTTACGGAGACGGCCTGCAGGTACGCGACATCCTGTTCGCCGAGGACCTGATGACGGCCTTGCTGGGCCTTGCGAATCGCATGGACGCTCTCAAGGGCGAGGTCTTCAACGTGGGTGGCGGTCCCGACAATACCACCAGCCTTTTGGAATTGATCGATCTGATCGGCGAGCTTCACGGACAGCGGCCGGAGGTGACGTTCGCCCCTTGGCGAACCGGCGACCAGAAGTACTACGTGTCCGATACCCGCAAGTTGTCGAACGCGATCGGCTGGAAACCGCGCTACTCGGTGAGGGAAGGCGTGCGCTCTACATACGAATGGTTACAGATGTACGCTGTGGCCCAGTTGGCGTACAAACCTGCCAGAGCTGTTCTTCAACGCCAAGGGTGATCCATGAGCTGTATCGCGAGGCAAGAATTCGTCGATTGGAAGGGCGCCGTCCGGAGTTTGGCGGCGGTATTCTCGGGCCCCGGGACCATACGCGTCGAACCTGTATTAATTCCTCCGCCGGGCCCGGGCCAGATCCGGGTGCGGCTGGAAGGCTGCGGCGTATGCGCGTCCAATTTACCGGTGTGGGAAGGCCGGCCCTGGTTCGAGTATCCCCTCCTTCCCGGCGCTCCTGGCCATGAGGGCTGGGGCTGGATCGACGCCGTTGGCCCTGAGGTCAAGGATCTTGCGGTCGGCGATCGAGTGGCGATCCTGTCCGAACGGGCCTATGCCCGGCACGACCTCGTCGAGGCCAAGGCCGCCGTCCGCCTGCCGCCGCGGCTGGATGGCTTCGACTTTCCGGGCGAACCCTTGGGCTGCGCCATGAATATCTTCAAGCGCAGCACGGTGCGCGCCGGGGAAACCGTGGCGGTGGTCGGCATCGGCTTTCTCGGCGCCCTTGTCACTCGCCTCGCCAGCCAGGCCGGCGCCCGGGTGATCGCCGTCTCGCGCCGCCCCTATGCCTTGGAGGTCGCCCGCCGGCAAGGCGCCGCCGCGGTCATTTGCTCCGCCGACTTTCACGAGGCGGTGCGGCAGATTCTGGCCCTGACCGGCGAGAAGGGCTGCGATGCCGTGATCGAGGCCGCCGGCGAGCAGACCACCCTGGATCTCGCCGCGGAAATCACCAAGGTCCGTGGCCGCCTGATCATCGCCGGCTATCACCAGGACGGTCCCCGGCAGGTCAACATGCAGCTCTGGAATTGGCGCGGCATCGACGTCATCAACGCGCACGAGCGCGAGTCCGAGGCGTATCTGGACGGGATTCGCCAGGCCGTCGACGCCGTCGCCGCCAATCGCCTCGATCCGTTTCCGCTCCTGACCCATCGCGTCTCCTTGCCGGAACTGCCGCGAGCCTTCCGCCTGATGCAGGAACGGCCGGACGGCTTCATGAAAGCGGTGCTGACCCTATGAGCGCGTTATCGACTCAGGGCAGGGGCGCCCTGCGGGCCCTCGACGAAGGGCGCGATTGGGAAGCGGCCGAGACGAGCGCGGAGGCGGGCCTCAAGACCGGTCCCCGGAGTGCGCCGGAACGCCGGCCCCGGCTCGGCTTTCTCGGGCTAGGCTGGATCGGCCGCAATCGGCTGGTGGCGCTCGCCGACACCGGCACGGCCGATATCGTCGGGCTGGCCGACCCGTCCCCCGAAGCCACGGCGGAAGCCGCCCGGCTCGCCCCGGAGGCCGCCCGCGGCAGCGATCTGGAGAGCCTTTTGAACCTATCCCCGGACGGGATCGTCATCGCCACCCCGAGCGCGCTTCATGCCTCGCAGGCCGTCGCTTGCCTCGAGCGGGGCATCGCGGTATTCTGTCAAAAGCCCCTGGGTAGGACCCATGCCGAAACCCGGCAGGTGATCGCCGCGGCTCAGGCCGCCGACCGCTTGCTCGGGGCGGATTTCAGTTATCGTCACGTGCGCGGTATTCCGGAGATCCATCGGCTGATCCGATCCGGCGAACTGGGCACGGTCTACGCCATGGATCTGGTCTTCCACAACGCCTACGGTCCCGACAAGCCCTGGTTCTACGATCTGGAACAGTCCGGCGGCGGTTGCGTCATGGACTTGGGTTCGCATCTGGTCGACCTCGCGCTCTGGATGGCCAACGAGCCGGTGGCGGCGATCGACAGCCGCTTGTTCCGGCAGGGCAAGCGCTTACCCAAGCCCGTGCGCCAAGTCGAGGACTACGCGGCGGTCAAGCTGGATTTCGAGAGCGGCGCCATTGCCCGCGTTGCCTGCTCCTGGGACCTTTCAGCCGGGCGAGACGCGGTCATCGAGTTCGCCTTTTACGGCACCCAGGGGGCCGCCGCCTTGCACAACGTCGAGGGCTCCTTCTTCGACTTCACGGTTGAGCGTTTCTACGGCACCCGGCGAGAACTCATCGCCAGCTATCCGGATGCTTGGGGCGGACGCGCCCTCGCGGCCTGGGCCCGGCGTCTGGCCGAGAGCCCGCGTTTTGACGCGGAGGCCGAGAGCCTGGCCGAGGTTTCCAACGTTATCGATGGGATTTACGGATGGCGATAAAGATTCTGATGACCGCCGACACCATCGGAGGTGTCTGGCAATACACCCTGGATTTGGCGCGGGGGCTGCTGCCCTACGGAGCGGAAATCGCCCTAGCCACCTTGGGAGCGCCGCTCACCAAGGCGCAGAGGGCCGAGGTCGGGGAGCTTCCCAACATCGATCTGTTTGAAAGCACCTACAAGCTGGTGTGGATGGAGGATCCCTGGGAGGACCTGGCCAAGGCCGGCGAGTGGCTGTTGGATCTGGCGCACCGGTGGCGACCGGACGTGATCCATCTCAACGATTATCCCCATGGCGATCTGCCCTGGCCCGCGCCCGTGCTCATGGTGGGGCATTCCTGCGTGCTCTCGTGGTGGCAAGCGGTCCATCGCACCCCTCCTCCCGTGATCTGGAATCCCTACCGAGACACCGTGACCCGAGGCCTGGCCGCGGCCGATCGGGTGGTGGCGCCCAGCGCGGCCATGCTGACCTCGCTCGAGCGGTTCTACGGCCCCCTGCCGCCGAGCCGGGTCATCCCCAACGGCCGCCGGCTGCATTTCGATGAAAAAACTCCGAAGGAACCCTTGATTCTGGCTGCCGGGCGGGTTTGGGACGCGGGCAAGAACATCGCGGCGGTGATGCGCGTCGCCGCAAGCTTGCCCTGGCCGGTCTACGTCGCCGGGGAAACCCGGCCGCCCGTCTCCGAGTTCGCCAACGTTTATCTGCTGGGGCGGCTGTCCTCGGCGGAGTTGGCGCCCTGGTTCGCGCGCGCCGCCATCTACGCCCTGCCCGCCCGTTACGAGCCCTTCGGGCTCTCGGCGCTGGAGGCCGCGTTGGCCGGGTGCGCTCTGGTGCTTGGCGATATTCCCAGCCTCCGCGAGGTGTGGGGCGATGCCGCGCTGTATGTGCAGCCCGGCGACAGCAGGGGGCTTCGGGCCGTGCTGAAGGCTCTCATCGCCGACGAAATGCTTCGCCATAACTATGCGCAGCGGGCGAGGAGCCGAGCCACTCGTTATGGATTGGCGCGCATGGTGGGCGAATATTGGAATTCCTATTTGGAACTCCGCGCCGCGCCTCCTCGAGCGCGAAGATCCTCCCTTTCCACCGCCGTGGAATCCAAAACCCCTTCTCTTCCGGAGCGAGGAGACCCCGCTTGGCCCGCCGAAGGCCCGAGAATAGCCCCGGCAAGGAACGCCTATTCAGGCAATCTCGTCGAAATCCTGGACTGGGCGGAGCCAGGGAGCGGCCGATGAAATTCGTTTTGTTTTACCCGTCCCTGGTCTCGGACTGGAACAACGGTAACGCCCATTTCCTGCGCGGCATCGCCACCGAATTGCTGGCACTTGGCCATCAGGTGGAAATCTTCGAGCCGGCCGACGGCTGGTCTTTGCGGAACCTTCGGCTCGAGCACGGCCGGGACGCTCTGGCCGAGTTCTCCGAGGCTTACCCTGGGCTGCGCAGCCGGTTCTACGATGCCGGCGATCCCGATCCCGGACGCTGGGCGGCCGACGCCGACGTGGTCATCGTCCACGAGTGGAACGATCCCGCCTTGGTCGGCGATCTCGGGCGGGATCGGGCTCGTGGCGCCAATTATCGCCTGCTGTTTCACGACACCCACCATCGCGCCGTGACGGATCCCAAATCCATCGCCAGGTTCGATCTCCAGCACTATGACGGGGTACTCGCCTTCGGCCGCGTGCTGCGCGACATTTACCTCGAGCGAGGCTGGGCGGCGCGGGCCTGGATCTGGCACGAGGCGGCCGATGTCCGGATCTTTCGGCCGTTGTCGGGAATCTCCGAAGAGGGCGATCTGGTCTGGATCGGCAACTGGGGCGATGAAGAAAGGACCCGCGAGTTGCACGAATTCCTGCTCGAACCGGTCAGCCGGCTGAGGCTCCGCGCCAAGGTCCACGGGGTGCGGTATCCGGAGGAAGCCCGGCGGGCCTTGGCGGATGCCGGCATCGACTATGGCGGCTGGCTGCCCAATTACGCGGTGCCGCGGGCCTTCGCCGCGTTCCGGGTCACCGTGCACATCCCGCGCCGGCCCTATGCCGAGGCCCTGCCGGGCATTCCCACCATTCGCCCGTTCGAGGCTTTGGCCTGCGGCATTCCCCTGATCTGCTCCCCTTGGGAAGACGCCGAGGGGCTGTTCACGCCGGGCAAGGATTTCCTCGTGGCGCGCAACGGCCGGGAAATGGAAACCCTGCTGGCGGCGGTGCTCGGCGATCCCGAGCTGGCCCGGAGCCTGTCCGAGCAGGGCCGAAGCACCGTGCTGGCGCGTCATACTTGCGGCCATCGGGTCGCCGAACTGCTCGCCATCTGCGCCGAGCTGGGGCTGGAGGTCCGCCCGACCGCGAGCGAGCCGACCGCGCCGGCCAAAGTGTTGGCCCGCCCCGAACGGGGACCGGAACCCGTTCCTATCTAGATTTAGCAAGAGCTTTCCATCTCCTGAGGTAACGTCCGATGCAGCACCGTCCCGCCATCGCCTTTTTCGGCTCGAGCTTGGTGTCCTCCTATTGGAACGGCGCCGCGACCTACTATCGCGGACTACTGCGGGCCTTGGCCGCGATCGGCTACAGGATCACCTTTTTCGAGCCGGACGCCTTCGATCGCCAGGCCCATCGGGACATTCCCGATCCGCCCTGGGCCAAGGTGGTGGTCTATCCAGCGACCGAGGCGGGCGCCGCCGAGGCCCTGAGTATCGCCAGTCAGGCCGACATCGTGGCCAAGGCCAGCGGGGTGGGCGTGCTGGACGAGTGGCTGGAGCACGAGGTATTAAGTCTTCGGGTGCCAGGCAAGGCGGTCGTCTTTTGGGACGTAGATGCTCCCGCGACCCTGGAGCGCATTCGGCAGGTGGCCGACGATCCCTTCGCCGCGCACGTTCCCCGTTACGATCTCATCCTGACTTACGGGGGCGGTCCGCCGGTGCAGGCGGCCTATCGGGCTCTGGGCGCGCGGGACTGCGTTCCGATCTACAACGCCCTGGATCCGTCCACCCATCATCCGGTGCCTCCCGATCCGGCGCTCGCCACAGATCTGGGTTTTCTGGGCAATCGCCTGCCCGATCGGGAGGAGCGGGTGCACGAATTTTTCTTCAAGCCCGCCGCCAGCTTGCCGCAAAGCACCTTCTTGCTGGGCGGCAACGGTTGGGAGGCCAACGCGCCGGTCTTGCCGAACGTTCGGTACGCGGGGCACATCTATACGCGGCAACACAACGCCTTCAACTGTAGCGCGCGCCTGGTGCTCAACATCAATCGCGGCAGCATGGCTAGGTTCGGGTATTCGCCGGCCACCCGGATCTTCGAGGCGGCGGGCGCCGGCGCGGCCATCATCAGCGATAGCTGGGAAGGGCTCGAGCGGTTTTTCGAGCCGGGCCGGGAGGTTCTGGTGGCGGAAACCGGCGAGGACGTAGCCAGCTACCTGACTCGACTCTCCGGAGAACAAATTCGGGCCGTGGGCGAGGCGGCGAGAAAGCGAGTGCTCGCCGAGCACACTTACGCCCAGCGCGCCGCCGAGGTCGACACCCTGTTCACGGGGCAAGGAGCGCCGGGCTTGCTGCGCCATCCACACCGTGCCGTGAACCGGACGGCCAAGCCTCGCCCTGCAGCGCGGCCAATCTGATTCATCACATCCTCTATCGAACGGAAAGCGCCATGGCCGAACCACTCAACATCGTCATGCTGGGCTTGTCCATAACCTCGTCCTGGGGCAACGGACACGCCACGACTTACCGTGCCCTGGCCCGCGCGCTGCATGCCCGCGGCCATCGGGTGCTGTTCCTGGAGCGGGACCGGCCCTGGTATGCGGCGAACCGCGACCTGCCGAACCCGAGTTTCGCGACCGTTCGCTTGTACGAAAGCCTCGAGGAACTCGCGGATTTGTACACGGATGAAGTCGCGAAGGCCGATTTGGCGCTGGTGGGTTCCTATGTGCCGGAAGGCGTGGAGGTGGGGCATTGGATGATCAAAACTGCCCGGGGCGTTCGCGCCTTCTACGACATCGACACGCCCGTTACCCTGAACATGCTGGCGACGGGCAGCCACGATTACCTCCATCCCAATTTGATTCCGGAATTCGATCTCTACCTGTCGTTCACCGGCGGCCCGACGCTCGGCGTCATTCGGCGCTTCTACCGTGCGCCGCGGGTCGAGCCACTGTACTGCTCGGTGGATCCGGAGCTTTATTTTCCAGACGCCGGAAAGGCGGAATTCGACTTGGGCTACATGGGCACGTACAGCGAAGACCGCCAGCCTAGGCTGGAGGAGTTACTGATCGAGCCGGCGCGGCAATGGGAAGACGGCGCATTCACGGTGATCGGGCCTCAGTTTCCAAGTACCGTCCGATGGCCACGGAACGTCCGGCACCTTGAACACCTGGCCCCCGACCGCCATCGGCGCTTTTACACCACCCAGCGCTTCACCCTCAACGTCACCCGGCGGGACATGATTCGGGCCGGCTGGTCTCCCAGCGTGCGCCTGTTCGAGGCCGCCGCCTGCGGGACGCCGATCATCTCCGACTTTTGGCGCGGGCTGGACGATTTCTTCAAGATTGGCGACGAAATTCTGGTGGCCAGAACGGCCGCCGAGGTCCTTCGCTATCTCAGAAAATTGCCGGAAGCGGCTCGCCGCCGGCTCGGCGAAAACGCCCGCGCCCGGGTGCTGGCCGCCCATACGTCGAGCCATCGGGCCATGGAACTGGAGCATTACGTCGACCGCATCTACAGCGACCGTAACCGCGCTGTCGCCCCGGCCACGTCCCAAACTCGACCGGAATTCAGGAAGCATGACGTACAAGAGGTGACATCATGAGCCACGAATCGAAAAAGACGACCGATCACGAAGTGATTCGACGCTGGGCGGAAGAGCGGCAGGGTTGGCCCGCCACGGTCAAGGGCACGGGCGGAAAGGACCAGAAGCCTGGCGTGCTCCGCATCGGCTTCACTCAAGACAGCGAGGGCTCCCTGGAACACATCACCTGGGAAGACTTCTTCGAAAAATTCGAGCAGCAGCGGTTAGCCTTTCTTTACCAGGACCAAACTCAAGGCGGCGAAACCAGCCGGTTTTTTAAATTCGTCCGGCGAGACTGAGAGGGAAATTCAGGGCCGTAGCCCGAGACTTAACCGGAAGGCCGCTCATGATCTTCTGTCACGGTGGCTCAGAAATTTTCTTTCGTGCTAAAGTGGCCGGCGTGCCGCCCCGCGGTCCGCGAGGGACTTAGGAGATAAATCTCAACGTTCACCAAGAGTCCGCTGCGCCCGATCAGACACAGCGGATCTGTTTTGCAATCTTCCGAGTGAAAAGGCGGGTTCCAAATCTATGGCGCAAACAACCACAGGACAAAGACAGGCGAAAAAGGCCTCGACCCGGCCCGCGACATCGGTCTCGCCGCCAGAGGCGAAGCCGCAAGGCCTCGCCGAGGATCAGTTTTTTTACTTCTTTCTAAGACTGCGCAAGGGTGAAATACGCCGGGTCGTGCAGCGCGCCCAATCGCTTTATCCGGGAGAATCGCCCGAGCAGCTCGCGCGCCGTCTCATTAACGCGCAAAGTACGCTCTCCTTCTTCGGCGGAGCGCTGCTCCATCTGCCGCAACTTTTCCCGGCGGCGGGGAGCTTGCTGAAATTCGCTGGATTCGTGGGTGGCGCCTCGGCGATGACGCGCATGCACCTGTATCTGATCTTGGAGATCGCCTTGCTGTACGGGCACGATATCGATGACCGATCCCGCGTCCGCGAGATGATGTCCGTGGTGGCGGCCAGCGGGATAGCCGCCGCGAGCCCCTTTTTGGTCGATGCATTGGACTGGCACCCCGTGGCCGCCATCCCGGTCTCCGGCTTGACCTCCGTGGCCATTACGCGGTTGA
This sequence comes from Methylococcaceae bacterium, assembly GCA_902810705.1. Lineage (GTDB taxonomy): Bacteria > Pseudomonadota > Gammaproteobacteria > Methylococcales > Methylococcaceae > CADDYU01. Next base: position 40,529 of record CADDYU010000007.1, on the reverse strand, counting down.
TCGGTGAAAGCGCGATCCGCCTTTACCAAGGACTTGAGAGCGCGAAGGCGGAAACCCCGTCGTTGGCTTTAGCGTCCTAGGGTCCTCGGGCGGCCGGCAGCTTACCCGCGGCATGGTCGCCCGACTAGCCTCGCCCCTGGACCTGGCTGATTGAAAGTTCCCATACAAGGGCCAAGGTCCTGACCGCTTCGTCTCCGATCCGTTCGAGATCTCCGATGCTTTGACACGGCGCTGAGCAAGCGGAGATCGCTGCCCACAGGGAACCTTCGAGCAAGTAGCTTGACGGCCCCCCACGGCCTGCACTTCCAGCTTGGCCTACGTCGCGGTCCGAGCCATTGCTTTAAGGTTTTAGCTCATCGCGCTCGTTGAGCGCCGCGAAGGCTTCTGAATTGAAGCTTGCCGCTTCATGAAGGCGGGGATGAAGTCAGTTCAGCCCCCCATTACCGAGGAGCTTTCAGAGCCGAGTGAGCTCCCTCCGGAATGCAGAAGAAGGGGCAAAAGGCCTGGCCGGCGAAGAAATGACCGGATGCTTTAGGCGGCCGGTCGCCTGGGTTTGTCGCGGAACACCCGCATGAGGCTCGCGATGATGACTAGGGTGGAGAGATAGAAGAGTATTTGCACGCCGTCCGGACGAGACACGTAACCGACGAGGGTATGTAGGACTTGGCCGGCGAGACTGTCTTCGGACAGTAGATCGGACGTATTCCATACCGTCCGCCCCAAGGGCGGCAGCCAGTCGGCCTGCACCAGGTAAGCGGCGCCCTGCGACGCCAGTCCGGCGGCCAAGAACAGGATCAGCCAACTGGTCACGGTAAAAAAATGGCGGACCGGAATCTTCAGCAATCCAAAATACAGGGTCAGCCCCACGATGGCGCCGAGCGCCAGCCCCAAGGCGCCGCCCCCCAGCATGGCAAGCGCTGTGCCGCTCTCGGCTGAAGCTATGCCGTACAAAAACAGCACAACTTCCGCGCCTTCGCGCAGCACCGCGAGCCCCACCACTAGGGCCAGCGCGTACAAAGGCCGCTCGCCGGCCGTCACCGCCCGCCCCACTCGGTTCATTTCCTGGGCGAGTTCCCGGCCGTGCCGCCGCATCCATACATTGTGCCAGCCAAGCATGATGACCGCGCTGAACAGCACGGCGGCGTTGAACAACTCCTGCCCCGCGCCGGCCGCAGCCTCGGCCAGCTTATCGGCGAATCCCGCCACGATGCACGCGGCCAGCAACCCTGCGGCGACGCCGCTCCAAACCCACCGCCCCCGGCCTATCACGCCTCGGCTCGCGGCCATGACGATCCCGATAACGAGGGCGGCTTCGACGACTTCCCGAAAAACAATGATGGCGGTGGCTAGCATGACGATTCCTCTCCGCCTGAATTATTTCGCGATTACCTGGCCTTGAGCGGACTCCTGGTGAAACTCCCCGAAAAAGGCGTAGCTGCCGGGATCGAGCGGACCAATAGTCAGCGTAATTTCACTATTTCCCGATACGACTTTTTCCCGCTTGAGCGGCTTGCTTTCGAATTCCTCCGGCGTCGGGTCCTCATTCTTGACGACGAGCTTGATCTTTTGCCCGGCCGGCACTTCCAGAGTGGCCGGGCTAAACCGATGATCCTTGATAGTGAGCGTATAAGCTTCCGCTGCATATACGGCACTCTGCGCCAGTAGAGCCATGGCGAGTGCGGCGCCGCTGGCGAAACGGATACGGTCGAGCATAATAGAGTCCCTTGAGGGTGGTCTAAGCAAACGAGGCTGCAAGAAATTGGGCAGTGATTTATGACAAATGATAATGTTTCTCGTTTGGATAGGCAATCGAAGCCCTCGTCGGCTATATAAAACCCGTTCACTAATGAACCATTGGCGCGGTTAACGTCGGCTTTACCTTCTTTTTGAGGAAAGGTGACGGCTTGCTTTGGTTTCAGTACCGAGTATATTGTTCGCCCGCCAAACCGGGATTTGCCCAGCAGAACAAGCATGCGGCCACGTTACGGAAGGAATGGGAGCAACCGGATGCTGAATTTTCCCACTGCCGCTTTACTCCGACCGCTTGCGGACGGCTCATCATCAAATTTTCCATGAAAGTATGATGAATTCAGCAATCTACGCTCCCTCGCACGCCAAGGAACAAAAGAGCCTGGTAATCGCCGCCTTGGGTGTGGTGTTTGGCGATATTGGCACCAGCCCGCTCTACACCATGAAGGAATGCTTCGGTGGCGCCCATGCGGTGCCACCCACGCCGGAGAACGTGCTTGGCATTTTGTCCCTCATCTTTTGGGCGATCCTCATCGTAATTTCCCTCAAGTACGTCGTCTTCATCATGCGGGCCGACAACAAGGGCGAAGGTGGGATCATGGCTCTCATGTCCCTGATCGTGCAAAAGGCGCAGATCAGCCCCTCGCTTCGATACGCCCTAATGATACTCGGCTTAATGGGCGCGTCGCTGTTCTATGGCGATGGCATCATTACCCCGGCCATCTCGGTGCTGAGCGCTGTGGAAGGACTTCAGGTCCTCAAACCGGAACTCGACGCTTACGTGATTCCTATCGCCTTGATGGTGCTCGTCGGTCTGTTTGGCTTTCAAAGAGGCGGCACGGCCCAAGTCGGGGCGCTATTCGGGCCCATTATGGTGGTCTGGTTCGGCAGCCTCGCGGCCTTCGGGGTGCACAGTCTTATTCGCGAGCCTCACGTATTGGCGGCCATCAACCCGGAGTTCGCGGTGCGCTTCTTCGCGAACCATGGCTGGCACGGTGCCTTGGCCCTGGGGGCGGTCGTCTTGGCCGTAACCGGCGGCGAGGCCCTGTACGCCGACATGGGCCATTTCGGCCGCACGCCGATCCGCAAGGCCTGGTTCCTGCTGGTTCTGCCGGCCCTGCTGCTGAATTATTTCGGACAGGGAGCCTTGCTGATTCGGGATCCTTCGGCGGTGCAAAATCCGTTTTATCTTCTGGTCCCCGCCGGCGGCCTGGCGTTGATGATAGGACTTGCGACCCTGGCGACGATTATCGCCTCCCAGGCCGTGATCTCCGGAGCTTTCTCGCTGACTTCGCAGGCGATTCAATTGAGTTTCTGTCCGAGGCTCGCCATCCAGTACACGTCCGAAGAGGAAATGGGGCAGATCTACATTCCCTCGATCAATTGGATGCTGATGCTGGGTATCATCGGGCTGGTGCTTGGATTTCAATCCTCCTCGAACCTAGCCGCCGCTTACGGCATTGCCGTGACCGGCACCATGGCAATCGACACGATCCTGGCCTTCGTCGTGGTGTACAGCTTGTGGAAATGGGACCCCTATCTTAGCGGCATGGTCGCCTTGGGTTTTCTGACGATCGACTTGGCGTTTTTCGGGGCCAATTCACTCAAAATTCCGGAAGGTGGCTGGTTCCCGCTGGCCATTGGGACTCTGGTCTTTATCGCCATGACCACTTGGAAGCGCGGCCGCGACCTGCTCATGGAAAAGCTGCAGGAAGAAGCCATGCCCATCGCCGAATTTTTGGCGAACCTCGCGGAAAATCCTCCAGTGCGGGTACCCGGCACCGCCGTGTTCATGACCGGCAGTCGCTCCGGCGCGCCCATGGCCTTGCTGAACAATCTCAAACACAACAAGGTGCTGCACCAGACGGTCATCATCATCACGGTGCTCACCGAGCCGGTGCCTCGGGTGGCCCCGGAAAAGCGCCGCGAAGTCCAGAAGCTCGGCGATTCCTTGTTCCGAATCACCCTGCATTACGGCTTCAAGGAAACGCCCAACATCCCTCGGGTGCTGAAATCGAGCAGTCGCGAGTTCGACATTGAGCTCGCCGACACCACTTTCTTCCTGAGCCGCGAGACCTTAATTCCCGCCCCGACCTCCAAGATGGCTCTTTGGCGTCTAAAGCTTTATATCGGCATGGCCCGCAACACCAGCAGCGCCGCCAGTTATTTCCGGATCCCGTCGGAACGACTGATCGAGCTGGGCACACAAATGGTGATTTGAGTTGCGGCCGGCGGCCAACGATCGCCCTTCGCCTCCCCTAAAGGCTACTTTGCGGTGATTCCGGCTAACTTCCGTATTGTTGAGGCTAGGGCGTATCGATTTTCACTCCCCGCTCGATCTCGCCTCGCTTTCGCAACTGGCGCTTGAGGATTTTGCCGGCGGCGTTTTTGGGAAGTTCGGCTAGGAGCACGAACTTCCTCGGGATCTGATGTCGCCCCAAATGTCTTCGGCAATGGGCGCGAAGAGCGGCTTCGGCGGCGGGCTTAGCTTCGTCGAGGACGACATAAGCCACCGGGATTTCGCCGTGCAGGTCGCTGGGTTCGCCGATCACCGCCGCCTCGCGCAGGCCCTCATAGCGGTACAGCACCTCCTCGATCATGCGCGGATAAACATTCATGCCGTTGACGATGATGAGATCCTTCTTGCGGTCGACGATGCTGAAGTAACCATCCTCGTCGCGCGTGCCAAGGTCGCCGGTCAAGAACCATTCGCCGCGGAATACTTCGGCGGTCTCTTCGGGGCGGTTCCAGTAGCCTTTCATGACGTTGGCGCCGCATACGGCGATTTCGCCGACTTCGCCGTCGGGCAACTCGCGGCCCTCATCGTCCACGATCTTCATTGCCACGCCGGGCACGGGCAGACCGACCGTGCCCGGCTTGACCAGGCCGCCAATCGGATTGACGCAGGTGACGGGGGAACATTCGGTGGGGCCATCACCCTCGTAAATCCTGACGCCGAACTTGGCTTCGAAGCGATGCAGCACATCGGCCGGCAGCGCCGCGCCGCCGGACACGCAAAAGCGCAGCGAGGAGAGTAGCGGCGCTCTCTCATTCTTCAGGCGGAGCAACACGCTGTACATGCTGGGGACGCCCAAAAATATCGTGGCGCGGGTGGCGTGGATGGCCTCCGCGACCAACTCCGGCTCGAAGCGCGGCACCGGCACGAAGGCGCAGCCGTTAGTCAGGGGAGTCAGCATGCCGACAGTGGCGGCGAAGGCGTGAAACATGGGCAGCACTACCAGTACCACGTCCTCGCCCGGGCGCCACTGCATGGCCTCGCGGACGCTTTTTGTATTGGCGACCAGGTTGGCGTGAGTCAGCATCGCTCCCTTGGGAAAGCCGGTGGTGCCGGAAGTGTAGAGGATCACGGCGAGGTCTTCCTGGGGATCGATGTTCGGCTCCGGAACCCGAGCCTCCGATTTTACGAGATCCTCGAAGCTCAGCGCACCGTCCACCGCTCCACCCATGGCGACGGTGAATTCCAAGCGCGAGGCCGTCCGCCGCACCCGAGCCGTTTGTTCCGCCAGAACATGATGAAAAATCAGCCCCCTGGCGCCCGCATCGGATAGCACATAGGCGGCCTCTTCGGTATTGATCAGCAGATTGATGGGCACCACCACCGCCCCGGCTTTAACGATATCGGCGTAGGCGATGGCGAACTCGGGACTATTGAAGCCGTAAAGGCCAACCCGATCGCCCTTTTGAATACCCTGGTCGGCGAGCCCTGCCGCGACCCGGTCCGATAGTGCACCGAAACTTTGATGGTCTAGGCGGTGGGAGCCGGTAAGGATGGCCGCACGGTCCGGAAACTGGCGGGCGCTTTCCCGAAACGCCTCGATCAGCGTGGGCATGGAGGATTGCTCCTAAACTTTAGAATAAACAATCCTCCGATTGGCCAGCTTATCCCTTTTCCACAGGAGAGGACTCGAAATTCATTCGGCCGGGTGAAGGCCTCGCAATGCGGGTTGAACCGGCGGTTAATTGATGACGTTATGACCGCGGCCCCGCATACAGTTGATGAAAGGGCGCTTGTATTGCTCGTCACTGCTGATGCCCTGGTGAGCCCCTCCGCCGATGCCGCCCGCCGCCGCGCCGATGGCGGCTCCGGAGCCGGGATTTCCGGTGACGGCGCCGATCGCGGCCCCCGCCGCCGCCCCCAGCAATCCACCGGCCGCCACTCCCTTGGCCGTGTCGGTGCCCGTGCTCCCGGCCTGCCGAGCTATCATCTTGCATTCCTCGGTGTCCTGCGGAATCATCGCGGCGTTCGGATCGCTGCGGCTGTCAACCACAGGCTGCCAGCCTCCATAGGTGGCACAGCCGCCCAGAGCCAGCCCCGACACGAGAATTAAGGATGCTTTCTTGATCATAGAAACTGCCTATTTGTTATCCAATTAGATTTTCAAAAATTCTAAGCTCCGGAGCGGTTTTTTATACATCCCGCCAAATCCAGCTTAGCATTATCCTACTAAAGTCTTAGACCCCCGAAGAAATCTTCGATTTCATAGTCTTCTCAACCTATGAGAGCCTCGCCCCGCGCCAGCTTCGGCAGCCAATCCCCGACCCCCATGGCATAGCGCATGACGATCCTCTTCGCCGGTTTGAGCCGTTCCGCCACACCCAGTCCGAGATTCCTGACTAATTTCAATGGCGGATGGGCATTGCCGAAGACTTGATAAAACAGGTCCACCGTCGTCATCATGAGCAGATTGTTGCGACGGCGCATACGCTCGTACCCCTGCAGAACCTTAAGCGAACCTATGTTCTGGCGGTTGCGTTCGGCGCCAATAAGCGTCTGGGCCAAGGCGGCCGCGTCCAGGATGCCAATATTCACGCCTTGACCGGCCAGAGGATGGATCATGTGGGCGGCGTCGCCGATGAGAGCCACACCCTCTTTGACATAATTGAGCGCATGCTGACGTTTGAGCGGAAAACTCGCCCTCGCCGTGATCCTCTTGATCTCACCCAGAATAGCTGGAAAGCTGTCCAATAACTCGCGCCTTAGGACGTCATCGGACAGTGACTTCAGCCGCTTGACCTCGCTTGGCGTGTTGTACCAGACCAATGAGCCATGCGGACCGTCCAGGGGTAGAAAAGCCTGGGGCCCTGCGGGCGTGAACCTTTGCCAGGTAATGTCCTGCTGACCGTAGGCGGTTTCCACCGTGAGCACCAAGGCCTGCTGCTCGTAATCCCAGCCGCTGACGCCTATGCCGGCCGCGTGCCGCACGCGCGAGTAGCCGCCGTCCGCCGCGACTAGAAGGCGCCCTTTCAAGATTCGGCCGTCGTCCAGCTCAACCTTGGAGCCTTCGGCCGAATACTCAATCTCGCGCGCCCTGGCGGGGCATAGCAAATCGACATTGGCGAAGTCCCTCAAGCGGTCCAGCACAGCCAGCTGAATCACACGGTTCTCGACAATATAGCCTAGGGCCGGTTCATTGATATCCTCGCTGCGGAATTCCACGTCTCCTGCCGCCTCCCAAACCCGCATCCGCCGGAATGGACAGAATCGTCTGGAAGTAACGCCGCTCCAGGCGCCCACCGTTTTGAGCACGCTGGCCGAAGCTATGCTGATGGCGGACACGCGAAGATCGTGGGGTTGATCCGGCGCGAACGTTAAGGGCAGCGCATCCTCGAGGACCGCCACCCGCAGCCGGCTTCCCCCAAGACTACAGCCTAGGGCAGCACCTACCATGCCGCCGCCGACTATGAGAACATCGTATTGATCTTTCATGGTTTTTGTTCCAAATCGTCCCGACTTTATCCAATTCGGGACAGATCGAGCATGGCCTATAAGGTAAAGGGAACAACCCTTCTCTCGCAACTCCGGCGATAAATTCCTCGACGAAAGTCCCGAGCAAAAGAGCTAAATTTGGGCAATTTTGACCTCGAGTTTTGTTCGGTTAGCGCCCGATGTGCAGTACACTTAAGGGTTAATGGTCATTCCAGAGGGAGACATCCCAAACCCCTCATCTGCGTCACGCGACTGGATTTTTGAGCGCGTCTCGTGCGAGATGTAGCCAGGCTCGTCCTTGGACGCCAGATAAAAGCGGGGACATTTTTGTCTCATGGCATGAGGTCTTTAGGGCTAGTCGCCTAAAGTGTCCGATTGACCGCGAGACTTTATTTGAGCATTCGGCAAGATTGAATGGGTATTCTTGGACGGCATCATGAGCAAGCTCCAACAACTATTTGAAGATGACTTGGCTTTTGCTGAAGACAATATCGGTTTTCTCGAAGATCTTTATGAACGTTTTCTCAACGATCCCGAGTCCATCGACGCAAGCTGGCGAGAAAAATTCAGATCGATTCAGCAGGAACCCTCGCGCGGGGAATCCGGTACAAGCGCCGAAATCCCGGCAATGGCGCCGCTCCCCCACTGGGAGGAGGTCGAAGAAACTCTCCGCAAGCAATCGGCTGTCGATCAACTGATCTATCAATTCCGCACCCGGGGCCATCAAGTGGCCAATAACAACCCCCTGAAGCTGTCGCCGCCACCGATCTTGAAGGACTTGGATCCCGCTCACTACGGGCTTGGCGAAGACGACCTTGATCAGGAGTTCTACATCGATATCCTGCAGAACTCGATGCGACTGCCCTTGCGCGAGATATTGGCGCTGCTGCGGCAAACCTACTGCGGAAGCATCGGCGCGGAGTACATGCATATCGTCGATAGCGACATCAAGCAATGGATCCAGGACTGGCTGGAAAGCACTCGCGGTAAGAGCTATCCGGATCCCGGGCGGAAAAAGGCGCTGCTCCGGGTTCTCACCGCCGCCGAGGGCATCGAAAAATATCTGCACCGGAAGTATGTGGGACAGAAACGGTTTTCTCTGGAAGGCGCGGAAAGCCTGATTCCGCTCTTGGACGAGCTGATCCAGCGCGCGGGGACGCAGAGCACGCGAGAGATCGTCATCGGCATGGCTCACCGGGGCCGGCTGAATGTGCTGGTCAACATCCTCGGGAAAAAGCCGAGCTCCTTATTTCAGGAGTTCGAAGGCAATTACGCGGGTGCGCCGCCTCATGGCGGCACCGGCGATGTGAAGTACCATCTTGGGTTTTCGTCGGACATCGAAACGCCGGCGGGCCCTTTGCATCTCACTCTGGCCTTCAATCCCTCTCATCTGGAAATCATCGACCCCGTGGTGGAAGGATCGGTGCGCGCTCGGCAGGACCGGCGCAACGGCAACGGGGAGAACGAAGTATTGGGGGTATTGATCCACGGCGATGCGGCTTTCGCGGGGCAGGGCGTGGTCATGGAAACCCTCAACATGGCCGAGACCCGTGCCTACACCACCGGCGGCACCATTCACATCGTGGTGAACAATCAGATCGGCTTCACCACCAGTAATCCATTCGATGCCCGTTCGACCCTGTATTCCACGGACGTCGCCAACATGGTTCAGGCTCCGGTCTTTCACGTGAACGGAGATGATCCGGAAGCGGTGCTGTTCATCACCCGGCTGGCCGTCGACTACCGCATGAAGTTCAAGCGCGACGTGGTCATAGATCTTATCTGCTACCGTCGCCACGGCCACAACGAGGCGGACGAGCCGGCGGTCACCCAACCCCTTATGTACCGCTACATTCGCCAGCACCCGCCGGTGAGAAAGCTGTATGCCGACGCCTTGATCGGCGAGGGCGTGATTTCGCGCGAGAACGAGCAGCGGATGGAGGAGGAGTATCAAGACGCGCTTAAGCAGGATGAAATCGTCTCCCGGCCCGTGCTGCAGGACGCGGTCAATTACCTCAAGACGCGTTGGGATCTTTACCTCGGCAAGGAATGGACCTTGCCCTACGATTCGACCGTGCCTCAGGAGGCGCTGCGCGCCTTGGCCGAGGAGATCCTGAACGTGCCCTCCGACTTCTCGCTGCATCCGCGTGCCGCCGCCATCCTCGAAAGCCGCCGCAAGATGGCGGCAGGTGAAATTCCAATGGACTGGGGCTTCGCCGAGAATCTGGCATACGCCTCTCTGTTGAGGCAAGGCTACAGTGTCCGGCTGACTGGCCAGGACGTGGGACGCGGCACCTTTTTCCATCGCCATGCCATTTTGTACGACCAGGAAACCGGCCACGCTTATATACCGCTGCAAAAGCTGGCGGGAGAGGGAGTCCGCTTCGACATCTACGATTCCTTGCTGTCCGAAGAAGGCGTGCTCGGCTTCGAATACGGCTATGCCACGTCCGAGCCAGAAACCTTGGTGATTTGGGAAGCTCAGTTCGGGGACTTCGCCAACAACGCGCAGGTGGTCATCGACCAATTCATCTCGTCCGGCGAGACCAAATGGGGCCGACTGTGCGGGCTTACCATGCTGCTGCCCCACGGCTACGAGGGCCAGGGGCCGGAGCACTCCTCGGCCCGGCTGGAACGCTACTTGCAGCTCTGCGCCGAACAGAACATGCAGGTCTGTGTGCCCACCACGCCGGCTCAGATCTTCCACTTGCTGCGTCGCCAGGTGGTGCGTTCGTCCCGCAAGCCTCTGATAGTCATGAGCCCCAAGAGCCTGCTGCGGCACAAGCTGGCGGTATCCTCGCTGGAGGAGCTGAGCAGTGGCCGTTTCCGAAACCTCATCGGCGAGATCGATCCCCACGATCCCGAGCGCATCACCCGCGTGGTCCTGTGCTCGGGCAAAGTGTTCTACGATCTGGTGGAAACCCGCCGTAAAGAGGACCTCGAGCACGTGGCCATCATCCGCATCGAACAGCTCTATCCGTTCCCCTACGACGAGTTCATGCAGGAATTGTCGGCCTATTCCAATCTGAAAGAACTAATCTGGTGTCAGGAGGAGCCCGAAAATCAGGGCGCTTGGCATCAAATCAAGCACCGTTTCCTGAGCCTGCTCGAGAAGGACATCACCCTCAGCTACGCGGGTCGGCCCATGTCCGCGGCACCCGCCGTGGGCCAATTTCACCGGCATTTGGAACAGCAGAAGCAAGTCGTCCAAGACGCTCTGTTCGGAGCGGCGCCCCGTCAACAATCTGCAAGGGTAGTCCATGCGCATCGAAGTCAACGTGCCTAATTTGCCGGAATCCGTCAGCGACGCCACGTTACTCGACTGGCACAAAAAACCTGGCGATCCGGTGCAAAAAAACGAGAATCTGGTTGATCTTGAGACCGATAAGGTCGTTCTGGAAGTGCCGGTTCCCGAGGACGGCGTGTTGCAGGAAATCTGCCGCAACAAGGGGGATCTCGTCACCGGCGGTGACCTGATCGCCGTCATCGAGACCGAGGCCCGTCCGGCCGCAACCGCGGCGAAAGCGGAAGCAGCCCGTGAATCTTCTAAGCCCGAGCCGGGCAAAACCGGCGTGGAGCCTAAGGCCGAACCAGTCCGAGAGGTGCGCGAATCACCGAAGGCCTCGACAAAACCGGAGCCTCAGCGCCTTGAGGCGGTGGAGCCGGAGCCTCCCGCTCCCAAGGCCGATTACACCCAGCCACTCAGCCCCGCGGTCCGGCGGCTGCTGATGGAGCACAATCTGGACCCCGCCGAGATTCCCAGCAACGGCCGGCTCACCAAGCAGGAGGTGCTGAGCTATCTGGACAGCCGGAAGTCCACGGTGCGTAGGATGCCCGCCGCGCGGCCGGTCCGCACCGAAGCGCCTATTCAGATCCCCATCGCCGAACGTCCGGCGCCACGGGAACCGTCGTTCCGTGAGCGGCGCGTGCCGATGACCCGGCTTCGCGCCCGCATCGCCGAGCGCTTGCTGGAGGCGCAGCGCACCACGGCGACGCTCACCACGTTTAATGAAGTTAACCTTCAGAAAATCTTCGACCTACGCAATCAGCATCGGGCCAAGTTCGAGCAGCAATACCAAATTAAGCTGGGCTTCATGTCGTTTTTCGTGAAAGCGGCGGTGGAGGCGCTCAAGCGGTTTCCCATCATCAATGCCTCCATCGAGGGCAACGATATCGTGTATCACGATTACTACGATATCGGCATCGCGGTGTCCACCGACCGCGGGCTCGTGGTGCCGGTGCTGCGCGACGCCGATCGACTGGGATTCGCGGAGATCGAGAAAGCGGTGATGGAATTCTCGCAGAAGGCCCGTGACGGCAAATTGAGCTTTGAGGAACTGAACGGCGGCACCTTCACCATCACCAATGGCGGCATCTTTGGCTCGATGCTGTCGACGCCTATCCTCAATCCTCCTCAGAGCGCTATTTTGGGAATGCATGCCATCAAGGACAGGCCGGTCGTGGAGGACGGACAGATCGTCGTCCGGCCGATGATCTATCTCGCCCTCTCTTACGATCACCGCATCATCGATGGCCGCGAGGCGGTGTCCTGCCTATTTACCATCAAGGAGCTACTGGAAGATCCGACCCGACTGCTGCTCGGCGTTTGAGCCGTAGGCGGGGCGAATTGCCAGCCGATGCGCCCGAGGCCGGGTCATCTTCAGGGCGCGAAAATCCCCTGGGTTTCATGCCGCTGACACATTGGCTTTCAGCAAGGGCAGTCGAATGACGAATTCGCTGCCCTGGCCGTTGCCTTCACTCCGGGCACTGATTTCGCCGCCTTGCATTTCCACGAGGCGCTTCGCGAGGGCCAAGCCGATGCCAAGTCCGCTGCTTCCGCTATGCAGCGGCCGGCCAATCTGCACGAAGGGCTCGAAGATACCACTCAGTGACTTTGGATCGATGCCGATGCCTTCGTCACGTACGCTGATGATGACACGTTCGTCGTCGCTGGTTACCGTGAAATGGATCGATCTTCCGGCCGAGGTGAATTTCGACGCGTTGACCAGCAGATTACATATGACCTGCGTCAGACGAGCCGGATCGCCCCTGACGTAGAGAGTTTTTTCAGGGAAATGGGTGAGAAGCTCCTGCTTGTGCTTATCGATAATGGGGCGGCAGACTTCCAAGGCCTGCGAGACGATCGAATCCAGCGCCAGGACTTCCGGCTTGAGTTCGAGCTTGCCTCGCGCAATCCGCGAGATGTCCGACAAATCGCCGATCAAGCGGCTCAAATGCTTGACTTGCCGCTCGATGCTACCGGTGGCCGATTCCAATAGATCCGGGCGCTCCAGGCCGCGTCGGCGCAGTAGCTGGGCCGAGCTCAGGATGGGCGCGAGCGGATTGCGGAGCTCATGCGCCAGCACGGCGAGAAATTCGTCCTTCCGACGATTGGCCTCCTGAAGCGCTTGTTCGGCGCGCTTGCGCCCGGTGACGTCCGCGAGGATGCCCACCAGCCGGGCATCGTCATCCTCGCCGAACCATTGAGCGTGGGCCTCCACCCATCGCCTCTCCCCATCGGGGCTGGCGGTTTCGAATTCCGCGCCATACGCCCTGGCCCGAGGCGTTGAGCGAGCGAGCGCCTCGTTCTCCTTCTCTTCGGGCTTGAGATGAATGGCCTCGATCCAGGCCGACATGGGCCCTTCAAAGTCCATGGCCGCGCGAAGGTTTATCGGATCCAGCCAGCTCAAAGGTCCCTTAGGGTCGGATTTTTCCCAGACCGCCATTCGTCCGGCTTCGAGCGCCAGCAGTAAGCACGTCTTGGTTTCCCGCAGCGCCTGTTCGGCGGATTTGATCTGGTGAACATCCATGGCGACCACCAGCCAGCTTGACAGCATTCCGAGCCGACCGCGCAGCGGCAGCGCACCGAGAAGGTGCCAACGATACTCGCCGTCCCGTTTAGCGCGCAAGCGGAGCTCCGTTTCCAGACGGGTACCGTCCTGCAAGGCGCGCAGGTATCTTTCCGCGATCCGGTCCCGATCGTCCGGATGCACGATTGACAACCATCCCCTGTCCCGGGCTTCCTCCAGGCTCAGACCGGTGAACTCGTACCAATGGCGATTGGCATAAATGGGATTGCCGAGCGAATCGGTCATCCAAACGCATTGGGGAGACCATTCCGTCAGCTGCCGGTATTTTTCCTCGCTCTCGCGGAGCGCGGACTCAAATCGCTTTTGCTCGGTAATATCTTGAATGGTGATGTTGACGCCGATGTCGCAGCCATCGCTCTCCTTCAAGGGCACGAAACTGGTGAGCCAAATCCGTTCTTCTCCCGCCGAACCGGACGGCGCTGCGCCATGTAGTTGTCGATTCCTGATGGGTTCGCCCGATAGGCGGGTCTTATGGATGCACGCGACCAAGGCTTCGCTGAACTCTGGCATGACCTCTTGAATCGTCTTCCCGAGGTGCGCGTCGGGTTTCAAGCCGCTGATCTGCGACCATTGACGATTCACGCGGGTAAACCGGAACTCCCGATCCACCATGGCGAGCCCGATGGGCGCCGTGGCGTAAATTCCTTCGATCTCGGCCAACTGCGCCTTGATCGTTTGCTGGCTCCGAAGCAAGGCTTCCTCCAGCTTGCGGCGGCGGCTAATCTCCTGCTCGAGCGTTTGCTGCCTTTCCACGGCGTCGCGCGTTTTTTTCGCAGACCGGCGAAAAAAATGGCCAATCACACACAACAACAATCCTTCCGCCAAAAAGAAGGCCAGTTGGGAATTCAGACCCAGTTCCGTCAAATGAGGATGAGCGAGATCGAGTTCCCGGATCAAGAGAGCATCAATCGTGAGCCCCATGATCATGGCAAAAAGCCCGACTCCGAGGCCGCCCAAGAACGCGCCCAACAGCACCGGCAACAGCAAGGGAGGCACATCCGGCAGTGTGTGGCCAAACCCGCGCAGCAGGTAAAGCGTGGCGGTGACCAGCGCGCTAGCAAGTACCACGGCCGCATAGGCCCGCCAGATTTCAGGGGAGGCCCACGGCTTGGCTAGTTGAGAAGTGGTGGTGGCTCCGTTCATAGGCCGGGTTCATGCGGAACGGGCGGCAAACACGACGCAGCGAGCTTGAGGAGCGGCTTCGGAGTGTGAGGAGAAGATTTCATTCCGTCCAATCCTCCTTGCATTCAAGCTCAGGAAACAGCAAAACCATTAGATAGCCGGCTGTCCAATCTCCAGGTACGAATTTCTACCCCTTTCCCTGGAGGCTTGGGACTGCGAGGCTTATGGGCATCATCTTGGAACCCTCCTATCCAAGGTACCTTTTTAGGGAGTCCATGAGCGTACGTAGCATTGCTTAGGGGCTGGCCATTCATTCTCGTTGCAGTTACATCAGGTCCATCGAGATTATCCCGTCGCACTGACAGATTCCCGCGACGCACTCGGCGCCCGAGGCTAACGGATGCCAATCCGGATCGCTAGGGCCACCAAGTCGGCGAGGGACTGGACTCCGAGCTTTTCCATGATGCGCGCCCGGTGGATCTCGGCGGTGCGATGGCTTATGCCTAATTCTCGCCCGACTTGCTTTGCCGAATAGCCACGCGCGAGCAGCACAATGATCTCCTTCTCCCTGGGCGTGAGATGGGAATAAAGCACCTCCACCTCTTGCTGCCGGGCTTTCTCGCTGCTGCGCTGTACACTAATTTCCAAGGCTTGCTGGACGGCATTGATCAGCACTTCCGCATCGACCGGTTTCTCCAGAAAATCCACCGCCCCAGCCTTTAAACCCGCTGTCGCCTTCGGCACGTCGCCAAAGCCGGTCAGGAAAATGATAGGAAGGTCAATCCCCCTTTCCGCAAGAATAGGCTGAAGATCAAGGCCGGAAATCTGCGGAAGATTGATATCGAGGATGATACAACCTTGCTGAGTGGGATCGAAGGATTCCAGAAACTCGCTGCCGCTGGAATATGTAGCCACGGCAAAGCCCTCGGCCTGCAGCAACGCAGACAAGGCGTCGCTCACCTCGCTATCGTCATCGATAATGAAAACCTTTAATCCATTAGCAGCCATATCTATCTTTTCCGTACTATTTTGAATAACTAAGATGTCGCGAATGAATACACCTTAGAGCAGCCTAAAATCCACGGCAATGAATGGATTGATAGTATCCATCATGGCTTTCACTCTAATATATTATCCTATTGCTTCCATCTGAAAATCAGGCTCCTATCCTATTCAAGCTTTCTTCAAGCTTGTGAAGGACCGGTGCACACTATCTTTGATTTTATTCAGAACCACTTTAAATCAGGGACAAATGCTGGCTACTATCATCAAATCAATACAGCTGTAAATCGTCCTTTCGCCGGTTCTCTTCATGATCGGAGTAGGGTACACATCGACCCAAATCCAGGTCCGTATATATTCCCTTAGAACACCATAAACCCTATAGTTAAAAATGATCTACTTATATCACGGACTTTGCTTTAAGAAGACTCCTCCTTGGCGGAGGATACTTGAGGAACGCATCCCTGCGGATGGAGGCATGGCTGATGAATACCGACCGGCTGATCCTTCGACGCCAAACCGGCGATACCTTTAATTTTAAAGTTTACAGATTTCAGCCTATCGTACAAGTAAGATTCGAGTTCAGGGCTTCATCGTCCTTGGAAGCCAGTCACTCATCTTTTGGCGTTGCGCCGGCCGGACGCGTCGCCTCCTCTAGCCACCGCAGCCAAGCCAGCGCATGCTCTCGATTGTCGCCGCACATTTCAGTCGAGGGCTTAAGCCCGCCACAGCAACGCGGCCGCTCAGGCTGGTCGAAGATAGCACAGCGCAAATCGTCTGTCAGTTGGCTACAGCGGGTACCGGCCGGCTTGCCATTCGGCATGCCAGGAATAGGCGTGGAGATGGACAGGGCGATACAGCAGGCGCCGCACCCGGGCCGACATTCCATGAGCATCAACCCAGCGGAGAGAGATTCGGGGGACCTGCGGCTTTGAGCCAAGCCCTAATTTCGGTCACGGCAGTGTCCTAGGATGGCGGTTCGAGTCGGCCCCATATCAGGGCGCCGGCGTCGTCCCGAAATCATACCACACGAGGCACATGCGGCTGAGGCACCAAATAGCCAATCGCGGCGACATTCAACTTGTCGGCCCGAAGCCGCCTCCTTAGCATCGTTGATAACGCGCAGGACTCCGCCATCGATTCTGAATCGATTACTTAGGACAGCTGGTAAATCTCGCGGCACCGGCTCGAGTTAGGGTACGGATCCGACTCTTGGGAAGGCGACATAGCGGCCGACATGAACTTGGAACTCCCGCTCGAGTTCCACCAGGCAGTCCTTCAATAACAGAAGGCCCTATGAACTAGGCGAACCCACTGCGGGCATTCGGCCATTCGTTGGCCAAAGGGTTACAGCGAGCGTCAAGACCGGATCAAAATCGTGCAGGTGTAACTCGATTGCTGAGTGGGTGTGGTCAAGGAGCGCTGGCGAATCGAGCGGGGCTAAGGGAATTGTCGACAAAAGTTCGGCGTGGAGCCGTTCGAGGGGCGGAGCCGGCGCTGTTTTCACTGCTTCGCTACCCAGTCCAGCAGCGCCTTCCTGAGTGCGTGACCTGTTGAACAGCATTCTTTGAACAATACGCTAAGACAAGCGAGCCCCGCTTATCGCGATACGACTGTAAAGGCTGATTCGGCGGTGTCAGATTGGGCGCCTACCTGCACCTTGTGCTCCACGACATAGGTGCCGGGCTTTGCGCCCTTAGGGATAACAATGCTGGCATTGGTCTGCCATTCGCCCTCGCCCCGTGCGACGCGCTGTGGTGGAATCGTGGCCAGGATGGTGTTGCCCTTTCTGAGAATCCAGCTCTCATCCACACTTACTTCCGAAACTCCCTGTGGTAGCTTCACGATGTAATCGGTGGTGATCCTCACAGCGTTTCCCCGCCGAGCTTGCAAGGGTGTGGTGGAGCACTTTCCAATCTTGAGCAACAAAGCGCGGTTTTCGGGTTTGTGGGCGCACCCTATGACTAGCAGGGCGCAAAGGATTAGGATGGCCGTCCGCCTTACCCATTTCATGGCTTTCTCCGTGAGGATCTATCGAATGCTTCCGAGGATATGAGCTGTGAACGCTTGTTTTCGAATAGCCCACGTTTGAGCGATTACCGTGCCTTACGGTATCCACCCTCATATTTCATCGAGTTAGTCCAATCCGGCTCTTCGCTCGAAGCCTTGGACCCTTTGGATCTTTGCGGTGACCGCCTGGGTTTGGCCACCTTCTTGGATTTGGGAGCTTGCTGCGGTTCGATTTTCTCGGGTTCGGCGGATTCGGAGGGCAATGGCATTGGCTGTGCCTTCGGAGCCTCCGGCTCCGAAGGAGTGACGGCTCCAGGTGGCACGGTTTGGGGCTCGGGTGGCAACTCCGGAAGCGGGGTCGGCGTCACCGGTTGTTCGGGTCCGAGTGGAACTGGGTTGACAGGCTCTTCGACCGCCGGCGGTGTAACCGGCGTTGCTGCGGATGGCGTTGCGGGGGGAGGAGCATTGGCCGGCCGCACAGTATCCGGTTTGGTCTCCATGGCTGATTCGGGGAGCATACGCGGCGCAAGAACCGCCAGGCCCCCGATAACTATCATGACCGCGAATATGGCCGGAAATCGTCTTAAGCTTCGTTGAAAATGCTCCGTGATCGAGCCGGCTCGTCGTGTCGTATTCGACAAGTCTCGAGCTAAGTTCTCGAAAAGCTGCAACAATTCCTCTACTGATTGCTGCCGCCGATCCGGGCTGAAATCAAGGGCCCGCACGATCACCCTGTCCAATACCGATGGTATGCCGGGTACCAATCGGGAAGGCGGTTCCAGCTTGCTGCCAGCCAACCGGGCTTCCAAGGCAGGCGGGCGAGTACCGGTAAGAAGAAAATAGACGGTCGCCGCAAGAGAATAAATGTCGGAGCGGTGATCCGTTCCGGCGGCCATTAATTGTTCCGGAGAGCTGAAACCGAAGGAAACGGCCCGCCCTAAACGATGGGTCGCCGTGGCCGGGTCGGCCAGCTTGGCGATGCCGAAGTCGATCAACATAATGCGATCATGCTCGTCCAATAAGATATTGTCCGGCTTTAGATCACGATGGATGACGGCGGGGTGCTGCGAATGCAGGTAGTGCAATGCCTTGCACAACTGGCACATCCACGGAACAAGCACGAACAGCGGAATGCGGCCACCCAGCCGTTTGCGCTCACTCGCCAAGGTGCGCGTACCGCCAAATTGCAGCACGAGATAGACCATGCTGTCGCTGACGACGCGGTCGATGATGATGGGAATCGAGGGATGATCGAGCCGGCTAAGCAGGGTGGCTTCCGTATCGTCGAACAGCTTGCGTGGAATCTCCTTGAGAGCCCGCCGTTTATTGTTGAGATGCTGATCCTCCACCAAATAGGTGACCCCGAAACCGCCTTTGCCGAGCACCGAGGTGATTTTGTAGCGCCCCAGGATTACTTCGCCTTCTCCTTTTACCCAGCCCAGAAATCCATGGACAGTGCCGTTTGCGGTGACGTCCAAATAGACCATCTCGAAGCCACATGAAGGGCAACGATAGTCCGATCGGATCAACTCGCTAACAGCGTTCGCCGTTCCGCATTTGGGGCAGAGGCGCACGGACACGGTGGTCGAGATGTCCAAGGAAAGTTCGTTGGAGTCGTTGGCCACTGTTTGAGATTTCCCTTGATACTCTTCTTAGGCCAGCGAGGCGGATTGTCCGGTCAGATCAAGCGCCCGGCCCATGATGTCGTGCGGTAATCTCCAATCTCTCACAATCCTAGACCAGGATCATGCAATTCCAAGTTATTCAGGGTATCCGTCATCCCCGGTCATGTAAAGCGGGCCAATGAAAGCTACCGATCATCGCCTAGTCCCGCCCGGAGAGAGCGGTACGCGCTTAGAGAGCGATCTCTCGAAGATGACATGAAATGAACTGAGCCGAGCGGTGGCAGCGGGAGGCGCCTATAAGCCAAGCAATCGGAGATTCAGGAAACCAGGCTCCCCCAGTGATTGTTGAGCCGCACGTATGGTATTCGGCATAGGGTTGCGGCCCGCCGTCCATCGTTTTGAAGGTTCATCCCTCTATCGACGCACTTGCGTGAGGCCGTGCATAAATCCGGCTCTGGCCGAACTTTTCCCGGTGGCCTCGGTCGCTATTGTTACCAGAGCTGCAAGCGCGGCAATGGCTCGTCATCAAACTGAATATCAAGCAAGCGGAGGAAAACTTATGGAAGTTCGCGAGATCATGACTCCCAATCCGGCCTGCTGTACGCCTGATAGTTCGCTGGAGGAAACCGCCCGGTTGATGCTGCGCAATGACTGCGGCGAGATCCCTGTCGTCGAGAGCGAGAGCACCATGCGGCTGGTCGGCGTCATCACCGACCGCGACATCGTGTGCCGTAGCCTTGCTCAAGGCCAGGATCCGTTGAAAATGACCGTGAAGGATTGCATGTCGGCGCCGGCCGTGACGGTGACTCCCGAGACCTCTTTGGAAGAGTGCTGCCAGATGATGGAGACTCATCAGATTCGGCGCGTGCCGGTGGCAGATCAAAACGGTTGCTGCTGCGGAATAGTTTCCCAGGCCGACATCGCTCGGCGGACTTCGAGTGAACAAGCCGGGGAGATGGTTAAGGAAGTCTCACAGCCTCAAGCTGCCGCTTAAGAAACCACCGTTATCGCGGGTGAACGGCGCATGGGCCGCCGTCCACCCGCCTAAGGCGGGCCGATTCATTGAATGACTTCATGCCCAGGGTGACTGACTTGCCAGAGAACCTTTCCAGGGCGGTCTCTTAGTCTTCCTCCTGACTTCTGGACACCTTAGAGCAGAGCGGCCAACCCTTAACTTCAGGCTTCTTCAAATGGGGGTTTTTCCCCGGAGAGCTTAATGACCATCTTATTCAAGAACCGCGGCGAGGCCGGACGCCGCTTGGGGCGAGCCTTGGAGGCTTATGCCGGTCGCAGCGACGTGGTCGTCCTTGCCCTGCCACGAGGCGGCGTGCCGGTAGCCTACGAAGTGGCCCGCCATCTGAACGCGCCCTTGGACCTTTTGATCGTCCGAAAGCTGGGCACCCCCGGCTACGAAGAGTTGGCCATGGGCGCGATCGCCAGCGGCGGCATCACCGTGTTGAATCGGGAGGTGATGTCAATCTATCGGATCGGCGAGGAAACCATGAGAGCGGCCATCGCGAGAGAGCAACAGGAACTAGAGCGTCGCGAACGTCTTTATCGCGGCGATCGTCCGTTTCCCAAAATTGAGGATCGCTGTGTCATTTTGGTGGACGATGGCATCGCCACCGGGGCGACTCTCCGGGCCGGGGTCAACGCCCTTCGCCATCGACGGCCAGCCCGCCTGGTGGTTGCCGTGCCGGTCGGGCCTCAGGAGACGGTGGAACGGCTCCGTTCGGAAGCCGATGATGTCGTCTGTCTGGAAATTCCCGAGCCCTTTTTCGCGGTCGGCCAAGCTTACCTGGATTTCTCCCAGACCACTGATGATGAGGTTCGGAAACTCCTGGCCCAGGCTTGGAGAGAAGCGCCGGATTGAGCCGAATTAGAGCTAAGGAGGCAAGGCCATGGATCATGCCACATCCACCGATTCCATCGACTTCACCGTGGGTCCGGCCGGCGTAAAGCTTTTCGGGTCGCTCTTCATTCCGGACCGGCCTGTGGGGCTTGTGGTTTTCGCCCACGGCAGCGGGAGCAGCCGGTTCAGCCCGCGCAATCAGGCCGTGGCCGATTTCCTCAATCGCGCCGATCTCGCTACCTTGCTGTTCGATCTCCTTACCAGAGAGGAGAATGATTTCGACCAGTACACCCGTCAGTTCCGATTCGACATCAAGCTGCTGACCGACCGGTTGGTGGGGGCCATCGATTGGCTCAGCCATTATGAGTTAACCCGCGGGCTTCCGATCGGACTGTTCGGCGCCAGCACCGGCGCGGCGGCGGCGCTCCGGGCTGCGGCCGATCGTCCCGACGCCGTGGACGCCGTGGTGTCGCGGGGTGGCCGGCCGGATCTCGCGGACGAACGGCTGCCCAAAGTCCGGGCCCCTACCCTTTTGATCGTCGGCGGCGAGGATACGCCGGTCATCGAGCTCAACGAGTGGGCGGCCGAGCGCCTGACCGCCGTGCACCGGCTGGAGATCGTGCCGGGCGCGACCCATTTGTTCGAGGAGTCCGGCGCGCTGGAGCGGGTGGCGGAACTCGCCCGCGACTGGTTCCTGAAGTATTTCCGCCGATGAACCGTGGTCCGCTGCGGCTGTTCGCCCTAAGCGAGAGCCGGGCGTTGGGGGAAGCCATCGCCGGGGCGCTGGGTTCGCCTCTGGGCGGGCACGAGGAGACCGAATTCGAGGATGGCGAGCACCGGGCGCATCCGACCGAAAACGTGCGGGGCAGCGACGTCTTCGTGGTGCAATCCCTCTACGACGAACCCGGCCGGCCCACCAACGACAAACTGTGCCGGTTGTGGTTCTTCATCGGTGCGCTGAAGGAGGCGTCCGCCGAACGGGTGACCGTGGTCGTGCCGTATCTGGCTTACGCCCGGGCCGACCGGATGACCCGGCCGCGGGAACCGATCACCCTCCGCTATCTGGCGCAACTCTTCGAGGCCGTGGGCGCCGACCGGATCGTCACGCTGGACGTGCACAACCTGGCGGCTTTTCAGAACGCCTTCCGATGCCGGACCGATCATCTCGAGGCCGGAAAACTGCTGATCGAACATTTCGCCTCCCGGCTCACGGGGGACGTGGTGGTGGTATCACCGGACGTCGGGGGGCTCAAGCGGGCGGAACGCTTCCGCCGGAAGCTGTCCCGCCGGCGCGGGGCCGCGGTCGGCAGCGCCCTGATGGAGAAGTACCGCAGTGACGATACGCTGAGGGGAGCCGCCCTGGTCGGCCAGGTGCAGGGCAAGACCGCGCTCATCGTCGATGACATGATCAGCACCGGCGCCACCGTGGCGCACGCCGCCCGGGCCTGCCGCGCCCAAGGCGCCGTGGCGGTGCACGTCGCCGCCACTCATGGGCTGTTCGTGAGCGGCGCCAGCGAGATCGTGGCCGATCCCGTCCTGGACAGCCTGGCAGTCACGGACAGCGTTCCACCATTCCGGCTTGACCCGGAATTGGTGCGAGCCAAGCTGACCGTCATCCCCACCGCCTCCTTGTTCGCGGCAGCCATCCGGCAGATCCACACGGACGGTTCGGTTAGCGGCTTGACGGAAGATTGAGCGGATCGGGACGTGCCCGCGCCGCAAGCGGATTTCTCAAAGCAAAGGAGATTTGCCATGAAGATTCTCATGGTTCTGACATCGCACGACCGGCTCGGCGACACAGGCAAGAAAACCGGTTTCTGGCTGGAAGAGTTCGCCGCGCCCTATTACGCCCTGAAGGAGGCGGGAGCGGCGATCACGCTAGCCTCGCCGAAGGGTGGCCAGCCGCCGCTCGATCCCAAAAGCGACCTGCCCGAGAATCAAACCGAGGCCACGGAGCGCTTTCATGCCGACGCCGCCGCGCAATCCGAATTGGCCCGCACCAAGAGGCTCGCCGATCTCTCCGCGGATGCCTTCGGCGCGATCTTCTACCCTGGCGGGCACGGCCCCATGTGGGATCTGCCCGAGAATCCAGCCTCCCTGGCCTTACTCGAAGCCTTTACCAGAGCCGGTAAGCCGATCGCGGCGGTGTGCCACGGGCCGGCTGCGTTGGTCAACGGGCGCGGAGCCGACGGCGAGCCTCTCGTCAAAGGCAAGCGCGTGACCGGCTTTGCCAATACCGAGGAGGAGGCCGTGGGCTTGACGCGCGTCGTGCCCTTCCTGTTGGAGGATCGGCTCAAGGAACGAGGCGGTCTCTACAGCAAGGCCGCCGATTGGGCGCCCTACGTCCAAGTGGACGGAACGCTGGTGACCGGCCAAAACCCGGCCTCCTCGAAACCTGCGGCGGAAGCTCTGTTGAACCTGCTTCGCGCCGGCTGAGCGCAGGGAAGAGTGCGCTGTGGAACGGGCAATCCCTTGCCCGGGAAGTTGCCCGCTCTAAACGCCCACCGGATAAGTCTCCGCGGGCTCTTCCGCCTCCCGGCGGGCGATCCGCTCCAGGGGTTCCACGGCCCGGGTCCGGTCGTAGTGGAACACCGCATCGAACTGCTCGGCCAGGCGAGCCTCGAAGTAGTGGCTGAAGCGCTCGGATTCGGGAAGATAAATGACGCCGATCGCGCGCTCCAGACGGGTCCTTGGCACAAGCCGCCGAACGTCCGCATCCCTGAGATTCAGCATGAAATTCGCAGGACCTGCGCCATGGAACAAAGCCTCGTAGCTTTCCGGCAAGGCCGGCCGGACCCGCTTCAACTCGGCCGGCGCGCCCCAATCCGAAGCCGCCGTCACCGTGCCCTCGTAGGTCGTGAAGCCCACCAGCACGGCCTCCTGGCCGTAGCGTTCCCGAACCAACTGGCCGACGTTCAGCTCGCCCTGCCAGCCCATCTGGGTGGCGCGGGCATCGCCGAGATGGGAGTTGTGCTCCCACACGACGATCTTGGCCGGGGTGCCGCGACGGCTCAGGTGCGCATCCAGGGCTTCCAGAGTCTCGGCCATGTGCCGGTCACGTAGGTTCCAGGACGACACCCGGCCCTGGTACATCGCCCGGTAATAGGCTTCGGCGTTCGCGATCAGCCGGGCGTTCTGCTCGGCGAAGAAAAACTCGTCTTCCGCCAAGCCTCCGTCGAACGCCACGAAATCCGCCTCCCGCCACCGCAGTTCCAGCAATTGCTGGACGGCCTCCTCCTCGCAGCGTTCGGCCAGCTCGAAGCTGGCGGCGAGTCCATAGCGTTGCGGGTCCGCGCCGAAATGTTCAAAGCAGGCGTAACGATACCGGGCCTGTCGGGCAGCCTCCGGATCAATGGTTTCGAGATATGCCAGCACGGCCTCGATGGAGGCGTACAGGCTGTAGAGGTCCAATCCGTAAAAGCCGGCTTGGGGTGCGCCCATGGACAATGCCGCGTTGTGGGCTCTGAGCCAGCCGACGAAGCCCAGGACATCGTGGTTGCGCCACATCCACTGGGGAAAGCGCTCGAAGCCCGCGAGCGCGTCCATGGCATTGCCATCGCCGAGACCTTGCACATAACGGTTGACCCGGTAAGCGTCGGGCCAATCGCCTTCCACCGCTACGGCGGTGAAGCCCTTTTCCTCGATCAGGCGCCGGGTAATCTCGGCGCGGGCGCGGTAAAACTCGTGGGTGCCATGGGTGGCTTCGCCCAGGAGAACGAATCGGGCCTCGGCGATGAGATCGAGAAGCGCGTCGAAGTCCTGAGATTCTCCAACCAGGGGAGTCGCGGCATTCCCGATGGCCTCGCTCAAGGGGTTTAGGTCTCCTCTCGCCATAAAGTGCCTCCGTTTCCATCCGAAACACGCCTTAGCTCCGCGCTTGCATGGCGCGCTAGGACGTTTCATGTGATGGTTGGACCTGTCTGGCCAGGAAAGTTTCTCTTGGATTCCGGCCGACAACGGAGACCATAAAGACCCGGAAAACCCTTTGCGTTCCGGGTAGGCGGCGTGCGCTAGCAGGCATGGCGGTCTTAAGGCGGAATCGTGCGCCGCCGAGCCGGTCTAACGCGAAAAGGAGCCGAATTCAGCCATCGGCCGGGTTCGGTCAAAGGCCATTCAGAGCGAGGCTGCCAATGTCGTTTTCCTTAATTGGGGCTGACGTGAGATCCGGCGTCATGGGGGCCGGCAGGCTTGAATCCGATGTCATCATCCCCCCGGTCGAGCCGCCAATCGACCCGCCAACCGAGCCACCCGTCGCTCCTCCTATGGAGCCCCCAACGGAACCGCCGATCGAGCCTCCGACCGACCCGCCCTTGGAACCGCCGATCGAACCGCCCGATGAGGGGCATGCAATCCTCGGAACCTAGGAAATCACGGATGATCCCGCAGGCAGCCGCCCAGATCGCCCAACTAGCGACCGCCTTCCTCGCCACGCTCAGTCCGGAGCAGCGCCGCCGCGCCCAACTCTCGTTCGCCGACGAGGTACGCCGTCAGTGGAGCTATTTTCCCCGGCATCCGCTGATGGCGGCACTGATGAACAGCGCGGAAATCCTCAAGCGCCTCCGTGGGCTGGTTTCCCTTACCGGCACTCGAGAGCCCTTAAGGTCGATTCGGTGGATGCGACTTCGCGGGCTTGCCTTGCGAGAGATGACTCCCGCGCAGCGGGAAGCCGCCGAGGCGCTGCTCCGCGCCAGCCTGAGCGAGGCTGGCAAGCGCAAGGCCGAGCACATCATGCAATTAGAAACGGTCCTTCGGGAGATTGAGCATTTCCCGAGCACCCTGCTCTACGACCCGGAGCAGCATGCCTTCACCGTCTTCGGCAATCCCGGCGTCCCGCCCTGGGGTTGGCGGCTGGAGGGCCATCACCTCGTGCTGCATTTCACGATCCTTACCGAGGATCGGGTTAGCGTCACTCCGGCTTTCTTCGGGGCCCATCCCGCCGAAGTATCAAGCGGTCACCTTCGGGGCCTCCGCAGCTTGGCGGCGGAGCAGGATCTCGGGTTTCAACTGCTGCGAAGTCTAAGCGAGGAGCAGCGCCGGCGGACGATCATCGCCACGCAAGCACCCGCCGACATCATCACCGACCCACGTCGGCGCGAAGCCTTGAACGAGGCCGTGGGCTTGCCACTCGGCCAGATGAACGGCTCCCAGCGCGACGTGGCCTTGAGGCTCATTAGAGAGTGCGTGCAGAACGTGCGAATCGATTTGGCCGAGGCGCAAGCCCGGCGCATTCGTGACGCGGGAGTGGACTCGATCCGCTTCGCCTGGGCCGGCGGACTGGAATCGGGACAAGGCCATTATTATCGCCTGCACGGTCCCACCGTCCTGATCGAATACGACAATACCCAGAACAACGCCAACCATATTCATACGATCTGGCGCGATCCCACGAATGACTACGGCATTGACTATTTGCGGGAACACTATGCCAACAGCGACGCCACGCATGGCCACCGTTAAGGGAGCGGGTCTAGAGCCGTTTTAGGACCGATTCGATCCTTCGGCGGTTTTGCCTCAACCTAGGACTTCCTCCTTTTCAGCGCCACGGAGCCCTTGTTGCGGCTTCAAGAGCCGGGTTTGGTCGTTTAGCCAGCACCCCGCGCGAGGGATGGTTTTCTTAAGTCTTCCACGTATAGGATGCCAAGTCTCGCGCAAGAGGTGCGATCCTGTATCATTTCCGCCCGTCCTTTGTCTGTCCATATTCGGCCGCATGATCCAGCCCGCGCCATTCAGGATGCTCGAGATTTCGCCCTTGGGTCGGCAATTCGCCGCCTATTTGTGCCGCCTGAACGGCGAAACCGATCCCGCCGTCGCCTGGGCGGCGCGGCTGGCTTGTCAGGCGGTCGCTGACGGTCGGGTCTGCTTTCGTCTGGAGGACTATGCGGGAAAGGAGATCACGCAGAGTGAGGGCGGGCCGCCGTTTGCCCTGCCGGGCCTGACCGAATGGCTGGCGCGGCTCCGGCGGTCGCGGCTGGTGGGTCGGCCGGGGGAGTTCGCGCCCTTGATCCTCGAAGATCACCGCCTGTACCTGGCCCGCTATTGGGCTTACGAGCGAAAGCTGGCGGACCGGCTCCTCGATTGGGCAAAAAGTCCCTGTGAAACGGTCGATCTCGAAAGGCTGCGGTCCGATCTCAACCACTTGTTCGCTCACAACCGGGAAACGCCCGACCGGCAGAAACTGGCGGCGGCGGTGGCGGCGCTTAGGCGGTTCTGCGTCATTTCGGGCGGTCCCGGCACCGGCAAGACCTCCACCGTGGTCCGCATTCTCGCCGCGCTGCAATCCCAGGCCGGGTTAAAACCCCTGCGCATTGCCCTCGCCGCTCCGACCGGTAAGGCCGCCGCGCGGATGAGGGAAGCTATCCGCCATCAAAAAGCCCGGCTGAATCTGCCGCAAGATTTGCTGGACGCCATCCCCGACGACGCCTGCACATTGCATCGGCTTCTCGGCGCCCGGCCCGATTCGGTGTATTTCCGCCATACCTGCGAGAATCCGCTACCGGTCGACGGCGTGGTGGTGGACGAGGCATCGATGGTCGATCTGGCCCTTCTGGCCAAATTGGTGGACGCCCTGCCGGAGCGGGCCCGGCTGATCCTCCTAGGGGACCGGGACCAGCTCGCCGCCGTGGAAGCCGGGTCCGTGTTTGGCGATCTCTGCCGTAGCGCCGGTTTTAGTCTGGAGTTCGCCGAGCAGCTCCATCGGGCTTCCGGGGTCGAAATCGAGAGCGGCGGCCTGTTCGTGCCGCCTTTGTCCGATTGCATCGCCCTGCTGACCCACAGTCATCGGTTCCGAGCCGAGAGCGGCATCGGGACCTTGGCCAAGTGGATCAATCAAGGACAGCCGAAGCGGGCGCTGGAACTTCTGGCGGACGGCGGCTACGCCGATCTCGCCTGGAAGCGGGAGAATGCCCGGAGCCCAACGGACTTGGCTGAATGCATGGAGAAGGGTTATCGGGATTTTTTTGAAGCCGTCGAGCGGAAGGCCGAACCACCGGAGGTGCTGCGGGTCTTCGACCGTTTCCGGGTGCTGACGGCTCATCGCGAAGGCGAGCGCGGCGCGGCGGGACTCAACCGGCTGCTCGAGCAGCGCCTCGTCAGGAGTCGGCGGATCAAGCCCGGCGCGCGCTGGTATCCAGGTCGACCGGTCATCGTGACCCGCAACGATTACGATCTACGGCTGTTCAACGGCGATGTCGGGGTGGTCCTTAGCGCGGGTGCCGAACTGCGCGTCTATTTCGAGGATGCCGATGGGCGGCTTCGCGGTTTCGCGCCGGGCCGGCTGCCCGAGCACGAAACCGTTTATGCCATGACGGTACACAAAAGCCAGGGCTCGGAGTTCGACGAAGTCCTGCTACTCCTGCCGGATGCGGAGAGTCCGGTGCTGGATCGCGCCCTGCTGTACACCGGCCTGACCCGCGCCCGCCGGCGGGTGGAAATCCACGGCGCGGCGGCCGTCCTCGAAGCGGCCATTAAACGCCCGCCGACACGCGCCTCGGGGCTGGGCGAGCGGCTCTGGCATCAGCTGTGACCTCGATCTATAAATTGAGCGGTTTTGTCAGGCCGATTAGAATGACGACCTTCCGGCGCTACCGAGCTCTACAATGAATGATGAATTTCAGCAGCGCGCCCGCGAATTGATCGAGGCGGGTCGTTTCATTCACAGACGGGGCTGGGCGCCTGCCACCAGCGGCAACTTCTCGGCACGGCTGTCGGATGGGCGCATCGCCATTACCGTATCCGGCAAGCACAAGGGCGAGCTGGCGCCGGACGACATCATGCTGATCGACGCCGAGGGCCGCCCGCTGGACGGCAAGAAGCCTTCCGCCGAAACCTTGCTGCATACCTCTCTCTATCGGCGTTATCCGTCCGTGGGCGCGGTGTTGCATCCTCATACGCCGGGCGCCACGATGATCTCCCGGCTAGTTCGGGACGCCCTGATGTTAGAGGACTACGAGCTGCTGAAGGCGCTGGCGGGCATCGATACCCACGAAACCCGCATCCATATCCCGATCTTTCCGAACGACCAGAACATCCCCCGGCTCGCCCTCAAGGTGGACGAATACTTCGAGTTGCACGGCGACATCCATGGCTACATCATCGCCGGCCACGGGTTTTATACCTGGGGCGAAACGGTCAGGGACGCGCTGCGCCACGTGGAGGCGCTGGAATTTCTGTTCGATATCGAGACCCGTTTGCATGGAGTTAAAACCTTATGAGCCTCTTGACCATCCATCCCGACCACCGGCCCGAACAGGCCGAGGTTATCCGCGATCCCGAACAGATCGCCGAAAAACTGTGGGAAATCGGCGTCCTCTTCGAACGCTGGTCCGCCGAGCACGAGTTTTCGCCGGAGGCCGACCAGGAAACCGTCATTGCCGCCTACCGGACATCCATCGACCGCTTGATCGACCGTTACGAGTTCCATTCCGTGGATGTCGTGAGCCTCAGGCCGGATCATCCGCAAAAAGCGGAACTGCGCTCTAAATTCCTGAGCGAGCACACCCACGGGGAATTCGAGGTGCGCTTCTTCGTCGAGGGCAAGGGGATCTTCTATCTGCACCCCGACGACCGGGTTTATATCATGCTGTGCGAGCAGGGCGATCTCATCAGCATTCCGGCCGGGATCCGGCACTGGTTCGATATGGGCGAAAACCCGAACTTCAAATGCATCCGCCTGTTCAGCACGCCGGACGGCTGGGTCGCCTCGTTCACCGGCGAAACCATTGCCGACCAGTTTCCTAACTTCGATCAATTCCTGGCGCGGCACGCATGATTCGAGCGATCCTGACCGATATCGAGGGCACCACCTCGTCTCTGTCCTTTGTCAAGGACGTGCTGTTCCCTTACTCCCGCGAGCGAATGGCGGAGTTCTTAGCGGCGCGGTTCGGCGACCCGGAGGTCGCCCGGCTGCTGGATGAAACACGCGCCTTGGCCGGCGCTCCGTTGAGCCTCGACGACGCTACGAGGCAACTCGTCCAGTGGATCGATGAAGATCGGAAGGTCTCGCCGCTTAAGGCGCTGCAAGGCATGATTTGGGAGGAAGGCTACCGAAATGGCGACTTTCACGGCCACTTCTACGAGGACGCCGCGCGCAGGCTGAAGGCGTGGAAAGCGGAAGGCATCGAGCTGTTCGTGTTTTCTTCGGGCTCGATCCAGGCCCAGAAGCTGTTGTTCGCTCATACCGGATACGGGGACCTGACGTCCTTGTTCTCCGGCTACTTCGATACCCGCCTCGGCCCCAAACAGGAGGCCGAATCCTATCGGGAAATCGCTCGGCGGATCGGCCATCTGCCCAAATCCATATTGTTCCTGTCCGATATCGATGCCGAACTGGATGCCGCCAAGGCGGCCGGCCTCGCTACCTGCAAGCTGGTGCGTGCTCAGGTGACTCCGGAAACTGGAGAGCATCCCCAAGCGCGAAACTTCGATGAAATCAAGGTTGCCTTATAAAAAATAGATTATTGTTTTTTCTTAAACCAAACCTTTCTGGGGTTCAATACCTTGAACGAGCTACATTCCGATGGTTTTGATTACCTGTCAGCATGATTCGTGCTTAAACTTTATCCTTAAGATTAAAGGGTTGATCCCATTCTGTTTTACCAAGTAAAGTGTAAGGCTTCGGCCAGGGAAATACTTCCCGCCTAGGCATCGACGAATTCCCCGCCTGCCCCGGAGGGGCGAATGGAACTCACGGAGAATTCCTCGATGCTCACGCGAAGACCAAATCGATTTATTGAAGAGGACTTAGCCTATGAGCAGAAATCCCGGCGTCGATCGCGCGCGCCCGATTCTTACTACCTGCGGCCATGGAATTTCCCGGCGGGCGTTTTTGACCCGAGCCGGCGCGGCCGCGCTCGGCACGCTGCTGCTGCCTTCCACGCAGGCGATCGCCGGCATCTTCAACCGCGAACGCACCCTCTCTCTGCACAACGTCAATACCAACGAAGACCTCACGATCGTCTGCCGTCCGGAGCAATACTACGATCGGCCGCTCATGCAGAAATTCAGCCATTTCCTTAGGGATCATCGCAGTGACGAAATCCGCGCCATGGATCCCGCCTTAATCGATCTCCTGTACGCCGTCTCCGCTTTCACGGGCAGCGCCGGCACGATCAAGATCATTTCCGGCTATCGCTCACCTGAAACCAACAACTGGCTGCGTAAGATCAGACATGGCGTGGCCGAGCATAGCATGCATATCGAAGGCAAGGCGGTGGACATCCGCATGACCGATGTGGACTCCAGAACCATCCAAAAAGTGGCGCTTGCCCTGCAACAGGGTGGAGTGGGATATTATCGGCGCGCCGATTTCGTCCATCTTGATACCGGCAAGATCCGGTCTTGGTAAACTCCGGCTTTATTGACTCATTCGGCGCGCTTTCCGGAGATCACGGCGACTCTTGAGGAGGAAAGTCCCATGCGCATCGACGAAGAAGGCAACATGGAGTTGACCGCAGAGGAAAATCAAGAATTAATGGACCGCTTGGAAATTGCGGAAAGTGACTATAACGATCCACCGGTTAACATTGAGTGCACCGGCATGGACAGCAACGCCGCAACGTTCAAAGCCACGAATACCCGGACCGGCAAGTCTTTCATCATGGTGTTCGACCTGATGGATATGGATAATCCCAAATAGGCGTTTTTCGAACCATCCGCCAAATTCCATTCACCGGCTCGGGCGCCCCGGGCCTTGCGGGTTCAAATCACCGGGGCCGAAACACGGCAACGCAGTTCCCCAAGACGGACACGGCCTATCCGCTGAATCCGAGTCTCCTCGCTCTCGCCGAAAAAATCAGCCTCATCAAGCGCGCCGAACAACGCACCTCTTACGATGGGTACGGGAATCCTTTCGCCAGAAGGGTTTGCAAGGTCAGATCGTGGCCGTAGATATCCTCGTAGAAGCCGACCCGCCCCTCTTGATCCGCCAACACCGTGGAATAGAAGATGTAGACGGGAATGGGCTGCTTCAGGGTGACCGTCTTAGGGCTTTCGCCCGTCATGGCCGAGATAATGCGCTCCCGCGTCCACTCGCCTTGCCCCATTAACACCCATTCCGCCAATTTCACCGGATCCTGAACGCGGATGCAGCCGTGGCTGAAATCGCGCCGCGCCCGCTGGAACAGCCCCTTGCTAGGGGTACTGTGGAGATAGACATTGTTGTTGTTGGGAAAGGCGAACTTGACCAATCCAAGGGCATTCTTAGGGCCCGGTCTCTGGCGTAGCTTGAGGGCGCCGGTGGAAAGCATTTCAATGTTTTCGAGACTGGGCTCGTAAGGCATGGCGCTAGGCGCGAAATTGGAAACGAGTTCCATGTTGTTGCGCGCGAGATATCCTGGATTACGGCGGATGATGGGCAATAACTCCTTGGCCGTGATCTTGTAGGGCACATTCCAGTAGGGACGGAAAATAACATAGGTCATGTCCGAGTGGAAAACGGGTGTGTGACGCCCGCCGATGGCCTCGCCGACGATCACGTCCATCTGGATGTCGTGATGACCGAATCCTTCTCCCGCCCTGGAGCCATATAGCTGAAACGAAGGAATGTTGACGATGAGATAGAGTCCGCGGATATCATCCGGCAACCAGCGCAGCCGCTCCAACCCTAACCGGATTTGCTTCACCCGCTCGGCGAAGGGAACGCTCAGCCGCGTCAAGGTTCCCTTGCCAATTACGCCATCAGCTCTTAACCCATGGCGCTGCTGGAAAGATTTCACCGCAGCCGCCACCTCGAGATCATAAACCTCTGAATCCGCCGCGCCGGGCTTAATCTCTTTAAGGTCACCCAAGGCAAACAATAATCGCCGCAAGGCCGGAACGTCCTTGTGGCGAGCGCCCGGACTAAACTTCGGCGGGAACGCCAGGGAAGGCATCTGCATGTCCTTCGCCAGAGCTCGATAGCGGGTAAGAGCCTCTTTGAGCGTGCGGTAAATTGGCAGCTTGGGTTCCATGTCGTCGGCTAGTGCCTTGGGATGATCGCTCTGAGCGATCTTCTGCACCAGATTCGGCAAGTCGACCTTTTTAGGCTCGATGCTAAGACCGAAATCCACGTGGCGAGGGTTGACCCGCCCAAGATAAAGACTGGAGATATACCGCATCGCCGATAGGCTCAGAGCGACATCAAACGCCGCGACCTCACGCGGATCGGCGGCATTGGTCCAATCCGGCGACGCCAGCCACTTCCGCAACAGTTCGGCATCGTAATCGGCGGAATCCAGTCCTTTATCGTCCGCTTCCGCCAGGCTCGCGACTACGGCGGCGGCCTGCGAGCTCGGTTTGCCATCCTTGATCCACAAAGGCATCCATCCATTCTGCGCGTAGAGTTGATCTAGACGAGCTTGATAATCAGGAAAACGGCCCCAATGCAAGCGCGGCAGCACGCCTTCCCGGAGAAGATGCTGAATGTGCGCCGAAGGCGTGTCGATCAGGAACTCCTCGGCGGTCGCAGGATTTCCGAGCAACACCATCGCCCACACCGCGTACTTAAAAAGGCCGCTAAGCTGCAAATAAATTTTTGTCATGGAACCCGTCTCAATCGCCAATCCAGGCAGCCGGAAAGCCGCCAATCCAATGTCAGATCTCAAGTATAACGCCGAATCCTACGGTAAGAATCGTGGGACCTATGTAAATGCGGTAATGCGGCACAAGAACAAACCGCAATTCGAATAACGAAGTGTTTACTTGGGAATCAAAGAGGACTAAAATGGTCCACTATAAAGAGGTGTCCTATGCTCCGCATCAGCAAACTAACCGATTATGCCATCATTATCCTGGGCTACATGGCAAAAGATGCCGGGCAAATCTATGCCACCGCAGATTTAGCGGAATCGGCAGGCGTTGCCATACCCACGGTAAGTAAGGTTTTGAAGACCCTGACCCGCGCCGGTGTATTGAGATCGATCCGTGGCGCACGGGGCGGTTATCAGTTGGCTTATGCGCCGGAGAAAACCAGTGTGGCGAGCATCATTTACGCGCTCGAAGGCCCCATTGCCCTGACCGAATGCGGACTGGAGCACGATGTCTGTCAGCAGTCCTCCTCCTGCCAGATCCGAGGCAATTGGACCGTCATCAATCGAGCCATACGCACGGCCCTGGAATCGGTCACCCTTTCGGACATGGCGGCACCCATGGTGAAGCCCCTTGAGGAAATCCGTATTCCCCTTAGCAGCATTTCCGTTCAGCCGAGAAAATTCGCGGAGTAAGACATGGCGGCAAGCGCAAAATCCCTGGAAAAATTCATCCATAAGGACTACAAGCCGGGCTTCTTCACCGATTTGGAAGCCGATACCTTGCCTCCGGGCCTCAACGAGGATGTGATTCGGGCGATCTCGATGAAAAAAAACGAACCCGAATTTATGCTCGAATGGCGGCTCGAAGCCTATCGGCGTTGGCTCACGATGGAAGAGCCTCAATGGGCGTATGTCCATTATGGACCGGTGGACTACCAAGGCATTAGCTATTATTCGGCGCCGAAAGCCAAGGAAGCACCCAAGAGCCTGGACGAAGTGGACCCGAAGCTCCTCGATACCTATAACAAGCTCGGCATTCCTTTATACGAGCAGGAGCGCCTGGCCGGCGTCGCGGTGGACGCGGTGTTCGACAGCGTGTCGGTGGCGACCACCTTCAAGGACAAGCTGGCCGCAGCGGGTGTCATTTTCTGCTCCATGTCGGAAGCCATCCAGAATCATCCCGAGCTGGTGAAGCAATACCTGGGCAGCGTCGTGCCGCCCGCCGATAACTTTTTCGCGGCGCTCAACTCGGCGGTGTTCTCCGACGGCTCCTTTGTCTACATCCCCAAGGGCGTGCGCTGCCCGATGGAGTTGTCCACCTACTTCCGCATCAACGCCGCCAAGACCGGCCAATTCGAGCGGACCCTCATCATCGCCGAGGAAGGCAGCTACGTCAGTTACCTGGAAGGCTGCACCGCGCCCATGCGCGACGAGAACCAGTTGCACGCCGCGGTGGTGGAACTCGTGGCCTTGGACAACGCAGAGATCAAGTATTCCACGGTGCAGAACTGGTACCCCGGCGACGAGGAAGGCCGCGGCGGCATCTACAACTTCGTGACCAAGCGCGGCGACTGTCGAGGCCGGAAATCCAAGATTTCCTGGACCCAGGTGGAAACCGGCTCCGCCATCACCTGGAAATACCCGAGCTGCATCCTGCGCGGCGACGAATCGGTGGGCGAATTCTACTCGGTCGCGGTGACTAACCATTGCCAGCAGGCGGACACCGGCACCAAGATGATCCACATCGGCAAGAACACCACCAGCACGATCATCTCGAAGGGCATTTCCGCCGGCCGCGCCCAGAACAGCTACCGGGGCTTGGTGAAAATCCTGAAGAGCGCCGAGAACGCCCGCAATTACACGCAGTGCGATTCGCTTCTCATTGGCGATCAATGCGGCGCGCATACCTTCCCCTACATCGAGGTCAAGCAGCCCTCCGCGCGACTGGAGCACGAGGCCACCACGTCCAAAATCAGCCAGGATCAGCTGTTCTTCTGCCAGCAGCGGGGTCTCTCCGCCGAGGATGCGGTCTCTATGATCGTCAACGGCTTCTGCAAGCAGGTCTTCAAGGAACTGCCCATGGAGTTCGCGGTGGAGGCGCAGGCATTGCTGGGGATTAGTTTGGAAGGGAGTGTAGGTTA
The DNA here is from genome assembly GCA_902810705.1 of Methylococcaceae bacterium. GTDB lineage: Bacteria > Pseudomonadota > Gammaproteobacteria > Methylococcales > Methylococcaceae > CADDYU01. The sequence goes on along the minus strand of CADDYU010000007.1, from coordinate 4,927 downwards.
AAGGGTCGACTTGACCTTTCAAAGGCTTTTTACTCGACAAAGATTTTATCGAAACCATGCTGAATATTGAGAATTTACACGTACAGGTCGATAGCAAACCCATCCTTCAAGGCATCAGCCTGGACGTGCAGGCCGGCGAGGTCCACGCCATCATGGGACCGAACGGCTCGGGGAAAAGCACGTTGTCCCATGTGCTGGCCGGACGTTCCGGGTATGAAGTGACTGGCGGCCGCGTGACTTACAAGGGCCAGAACCTGCTCGACATGAAACCGGAAGAACGGGCCCGGGAAGGGGTATTCCTGGCTTTCCAATACCCTGTGGAAATCCCCGGCGTCAGCAACATCTATTTGCTGAAGGCCGCCTTGAACGCGGTCCGCAGGCATCGTGGTGACAGCGAAGTGGACGCCATGGATTTCCTGCAACTGGTGAGAGGCAAGATCAAGGCCTTGAATCTGGACGAGCAGTTTCTTTATCGGGGCATCAACGAAGGCTTCTCCGGCGGCGAGAAGAAACGCAACGAAATCCTGCAAATGGCGGTGCTGGAGCCGTCCTTGTGCATCCTCGACGAAACCGACTCCGGTCTCGACATCGATGCGCTCAAGATCGTCGCCGACGGAGTGAATTCGCTGCGTTCGCCGGAACACTCCTTCATCCTGGTGACGCATTACCAGCGTCTACTCAACTACATCAAGCCGGACGTGGTGCATGTCCTGGCACAGGGCCGCATCGTCAAATCCGGTGGCCCCGAACTCGCGCTGGAACTGGAAAGCAAAGGCTACGGCTGGATCGACCAGTCCGCCGCCGCGAGCGTCTGAGGTGTGCTCCGCCATGAATTACGCCGAACAGTTCCGACAGCTCGCGCCGCTTTTGCCGGGACGGCATCTCGACTGGCTGGAAGCCCTCCGCCGTGCGGGGGAGGCGCGTTTCGCCACCGGCGGCTTCCCGTCCCCCCGCGAGGAAGAATGGAAATACACCAATGTGGCGCCCATCGAGAAGAAGCTGTTCAAGCCGGCCGCTGGCGAATCCGCCCGGGTGGACAAAGCCACCCTCGAACGCTACCGCCTGCCCGAAGCGTGGTCCCTGGTATTCGTGGACGGCGTTTATGCCAAGGATCGTTCGATCACGGCGGGGCTTCCGGAAGGCGTCGTCTTGCCTCTGGCCGAGGCGCTGGAGCGTTCTCCCGAGCAGGCCGAGGCCTTTTTTCACAAGATCGCCGCGCGGGAAGAACACGGCTTTGTCGCCTTCACCACGGCGTACTTCCGGGACGGGGCGCTCATCCACGTGCCCGCCGGGCTGAGGCTGGAAAAACCCTTGCAGATCATCCATGTCGCCACCCGTCCGGACGGGCTTTCGGTGCTCCGCCATCTGATCGCGGTCGAGCGGAACGCCGAGGCGCGGGTCATCGAGACTTATATCGGCACGGGCAGCGCGAGCTATCTGACGGCGGCCGTTACGGAAATTCACTTGGACGAGAATGCCGGGCTTGAGCACATCAAGCTCCAGATCGAAACCGACAAGGCTTATCATTTCGGCGGCATCTACGCGGAACAGGCGCGTTCCGCCCGGCTGCGCCAGCATCACGCCGCCTTCGGCGGGCTTCTGGCCCGCACCGAAATCCATAGCGAACTGGGTCACGGCGCGGAATGCGAGCTGGACGGCCTGTTTCTCGCCACCGGCCGCCGTCATCTCGACACTCACACCCTGCTCCGGCATCGCGCGCCCCAGGCGATCAGCCGGGAAAGCTATCGCGGCATCGCCGCCGGCCGGGGGCGCGGGGTCTTTTCCGGACGGATCGTGGTGCATCAGGACGCCCAGAAAACCGACGCCGAGATGAGCAGCCGAAACCTCCTGCTCTCCGAGGATGCCGAAATCGACAGCAAGCCGCAGCTCGAAATCCACGCCGACGACGTGAAGTGCGCCCACGGCGTCACGGTGGGCCAGCTCGATTCGAGCGCGGTGTTTTACCTGCAGTCGCGAGGGGTCGATGAACTCTCGGCCCGCAACATGCTGACCTTCGCCTTCGCCAACGAAATGGTGGAGAAGATCCGGCCGGATAGCCTAAAGCACCAGGTTCAGTCCGCGCTGCTGGCCGCTCTGCCGCAAGCCGACATACGGGAAGACTGGCTATGAACAACGATGCTTTCGCTCAGCAACAAGCGCACGGCTACCCCGAAGCCCTGCCGGATTTCGCGCCCCCGCCGGTTCATCGGGGGCTAGTCAAACCCGGCCTCGATCCCGCGAAAATCCGCGCGGACTTCCCGATCCTGGACCAGAGCATCCACGGCAAACCCCTGGTTTATCTCGACAACGCCGCCTCGACGCACAAGCCGAAGGCGGTCATCGACTGCCTGCGCAAGGTATACGAGGAAGACTATTCCAATGTGCATCGGGGCGTGCACACCTTGAGCCAACGCTGCACGGAACTCTTCGAAGCCGCGCGGGAGAAAGTCCAGCGTTTCCTCAACGCCAAGCACAGCCACGAAATCATTTTCGTGCGCGGCACCACCGAGGCCATCAACCTCGTGGCCCAGTCCTATGGCCGCAGCAAAATCGGGGCGGGCGATGAAATCCTCATCACCGCCATGGAGCACCATTCCAACATCGTGCCCTGGCAGATGCTGTGCGAGCAAACGGGCGCGGTGCTCAAGGTCGCGCCCATCGACCTCCGTGGCGAACTGCGGATGGACGAGTTCGAGCGGGCGTTGTCGGACCGCACCAAGCTGGTCTCGGTCGTGCACATGTCCAATGCTCTCGGCACCATCAATCCGGTCGAGGACATCATCGCGCTGGCCCACGCGAGAGGCGTCCCGGTGCTACTGGATGGTGCCCAAGCGGCGCCCCACATGGCGGTGGACGTGCAGGCGCTGGACTGCGATTTCTATGCCCTTTCCGGCCACAAGCTGTACGGGCCCTCCGGAATCGGCGTGCTGTACGGGAAGGAGAAACTGTTGAACGCGATGCCGCCTTACCAGGGCGGCGGCGACATGATCCGCCGGGTGACCTTCGAGAAGACCGAGTACAACGCGCTGCCGTACAAGTTCGAGGCCGGCACCCCCAACATCGCCGATGCCATCGCCCTCGGCGCGGCGCTGGATTATCTCGATAGCGTGAGCCTCGCCGCCGTCGCGGACCACGAAGCCCGGCTGCTGGAATACGCCACCGAGCGGGCGCTAAGCATTCCCGGCTTGAGCCTGGTCGGCACGGCCGCACACAAGGGGGCGATTCTGGCGTTTACCCTGGATCGCATCCATCCCCACGACATCGGGACCATCCTGGACCATCTCGGCATCGCCGTCCGCGCCGGCCATCACTGTGCCATGCCGGTGATGGACTTCTTCGGCGTCCCCGCGACCGCCCGCGCCTCCTTCGGGCTGTACAACACGTTCGAGGAAGTGGATGCGTTGATCGACGGCATCCGCCAGGTCATCAAGGTATTCGGCTGAAAGCGATTGTTTTTGATTGCCTCACTCCCGCCAAAGCGGCAGGTGCGATCCGCGGGCGGGGCGGGCACGGATTTGAGCCTCTTAAGGTGTTTGCATTATGCTGGATCGGATCAGAGATCTTTATCAGGAAGTGGTGTTCGACCACAACCGCAACCCCCGCAACTTCCGCGTCATGCCGGGCGCGAGCCGCAAGATCGAGGGCTTCAACCCTTTGTGCGGCGACCGCATCACGCTCTACGTCCGGATCAACGACGGCCTCATCGAGGATGTGAGCTTCCAAGGCTCGGGCTGCGCCATTTCCACCGCGTCCGCCTCGCTGATGACCGAGATCGTCAAGGGCAAGACCGAGCAGGAAGCGGAGCGCTTGTTCGAACTGTTCCACCGCATCACCACCGGCAAGAACAGCGAGGCGGTGAATCTGGAAGACCTCGGCAAGCTTGCCGTCCTGGCCGGCGTCCGGGCTTATCCGGCGCGGGTCAAATGCGCGACCCTGGCCTGGCATTCCCTGCAAGCGGCGCTCAAGAACGAAGCCGAGACGGTGTCGACCGAGTAACCAGCTTTTTCTCGGAAATCAGGTTTACTGTAAGGAATCAAGAATGTCCGACTGGGTCGACGTCGCCCCCGAAGGCAGCCTCGCGAACGGCGAGCATGTTGTCGTCGACGTGGACGGCGTGGACGTCGCCGTGTTCATGGTCGACGGTCATTACTATGCGGTGGAGGACGCCTGCACCCACGATGGGGCGGAAATCGCCAGCGGGCGGCTCGACGGCTGCGAAATCATCTGCCCCCGTCATGGCGCCCGCTTCTGCCTCAAGACCGGCGCGGTGCTGTCCCCACCCGCCTACGAGGATCTCGCGACCTTCTCGACGCGGGTGCGGGACGGCAGGATTCAGGTGAGGGATGAGCGCTGGGATTGATCTGTCGGAAGTCGGTACGAGGCGATTGACAGCCCTCTCGCGCGAGCATCCCTCCCGAAGTTTATCTTCCCTCGCCCTTGTGCCGCTTGTGCCGCTGGCGCGGCTTGGCCAGCCGTGGTGGAGGCTCCTTAAGCTCCTGGCTCGAAGTCAACCCCACCGATTCCATCAACGCCGCCACCTCATCGGGGGGAAGCTCGAGATAGCTCCCCGCCTTGAGGCGAGGCGGAAGCTCCAGATTTCCGAATCTCACCCGAATCAGTCGGCTGACGGTCACGCCCTGGGATTCCCACAGCCGCCGCACGATGCGGTTGCGCCCTTCCCTTAAGGTGACGTGAAGCCAGCGATTGGCCCCCTCCCCGCCGGCGGGCCGGATGGCTTCGAATCGTGCCGGCCCGTCCTCCAGATCCACCCCCTGGACCAGCCGTTCGAGCATCCGGTCATCCACCGGACCTAAAACGCGCACGGCGTATTCCCGCTCGATTTGCCGGGAGGGATGCATCAGGCGGTTGACGAGTTCTCCGTTGGTGGTCGTCAGTAGTAGCCCCTGGGTGTTGATGTCCAATCGCC
>CADDYU010000006.1 GCA_902810705.1 Methylococcaceae bacterium | reverse complement strand
GTTGGCGCTCAGCGGGCGTAATGACTAAGACAGCGTTCGGGCGACCGTTCCGCGTCGGATATCTCCTCAAGTCAAGATACCCGAAGTTCAAGCAAGATTTATGCTACGTATTTAATGGGATAAAATAGATAAAATACTAGCGAGAGGTCGCCTGAATACTCGAGCTTTTGGGAAGGCGTGGTCCTTACGGGGCGAACATGGCACCGCAAGCCTTAGAAGACCGATGTTGTGGTGCGGGCGGCTCGGGAATGACCCAAATGCTGATCCCCGGCGGAGGCGGCATGGCCTCCTGATGCCTGCCGCGCCATTCCTTCGGCGCAGGGCTGGTGCTCTGGAAGTCCGACCCCCGATGCTGGGTAAGCAGCCGCGCGATTTGCCAGAAGCCCAGCCGTTCCGCGCGCTTGGTACGGTCACCGTCCTGATGCCGGAAGCGCGTGGCGTCGCGCATCGGGACGGCGTTCTGGAACAAGCTCTGGCGGGCCAGTTCGAGGTGCGTGCCGTCCTGGTGCGCGAACCCCGTCGCGTCTTGCAAACGGGTCATCTCTTGATGGCCTGGGCGGCGCAGTGGCTTCGGCGCCGAAGGCCATCGTGGTCACATGACTTTCCAAGACGCCACTCTCCCGAGTCTGGCAGAAAGTCTTTCAGAAAACCGGGAATGTGTTGCAAGAGATTTTTCATATAAGCCAGCGGCTTACCATCATTTGCCCGCAAATGCCCGCAGCCGCCCGCAAACATCCCGAAAATCGTACGGTCGAGAGACTCGTGTTCAGCACCGCCTAGCTTAGATGCAGGTTTTCGCGCAGTGCGCGGATCTTCGCGGCGTCGTACTTGGCACCGCCTCCAGGCACAGCGCGTCGTACTTCTGCATCCAACGCTTGTCGATGAACCCGAGGCGGTGCAGATCGCTGGCCGCCTCATGGACCGCTTCAAGGATGCGGCCCTTGGCTTTAGCTGCTTTGGTCATCAGAGGCGGCTCACGTCAGGCCGCAACGATCCGGAACTCGGTGGCCTTGGCAATTGGACGCACCTGTCGCTTCTCCCGCCGCATCTCGACGATGCCATAATGGGACAGGGTCTTCAACGTGCGCGAGAGATTGCCCGGCTTGCGGCCGGTAGCCTCGGCCAGAGCCGAGATCGATTCCGGCTTCGTTTCCATGATGACTCTCAGGAGGGCACGATTCTCGTCGCTCAGCACTTCGGCGAGCGACTTCATCGACGTGAACCAGACCTTGGGCTCTCCCGGTTTCGGCGTGTACTCGCCGCGCGCGATGGCCAACAGCCGCGCACGGATCTTCTCTTGGGGCATGATGCCGATCACAATGGCTTTCATCGCTTCTTAACCTCCTGCAACACGCGATCGACGTCCGCGAAAAAGTCCGTCAACAACTGTGGGCATCCTGGAATTCGTAGGGCACTCCCTGGTCCGAACTGTGGCGGTGCTTGTGGTCATAGGCCAGGATGCGCCCGGCGTATTCGAACTTCTTCGGCGGCTTGACCGCATGCGCGTTGTCATAGCCGAGGATTCGCTTCCCATACGGCGCGTGGAGCGTAAGCGAGTAGCGAATGCCGTGCGGGATCTCCGGAGTCGGATCGACCCGCCAGGCCTCGATCTTGATCCAATAGCCTTCGCCTTGATCAATGACCTGGTCGTGCAGATCGAGAAGGGTTTCGATTCCGGGATCCTTGCGGATCACTTAGTGTATCAGCTGCTGATAAAGTTCGGCAGACCGATATCCCCCTCGCTCAAATGGTGGACCATTACCCCCAAGGCCTTCCGCCACCGCCGCCGAGCTGTATTGCGATCGCAGGCAAAGCGCCGGGCGATGTCCTTCCACGGCCATTCCTCGGCCCGCATCCACACCAGATGGCGTTCCTCCTCAGCCAGCCACAGCACCCAGCGCATGGTTTCCTCCATACGATCGATGGCCTCGGGTGAGGGCGGGACGGAGCACACGATCGTCGTCCGTGTAGACGACCAAACTACAGATGGAAGCGCTGGAGGCTTACAGTTCGAACTCCCGTTTCGAACTGTTTTCCGCCGCCTACCACTCTCCCGCTCCAACCCCGCGCCCGCAAACCCGCGCCATTGCTGGGTCGGGTCTCTTGACCCGTCAAGAGACGAACAGAGAGAAAAAACGGCCCGGAAATGGGTGAAAATGGCGGGGATGACGGAGGCAGTCGTCAAGAGGCAGGTCGCGGAACCCGCGCCTGCCGTGGCCTGTACGGCCGGCATGAAAAAGCCGGAGAGGGTTCTCCGGTTTTGAAGATGGTGGGCCGTGCTGGATTCGAACCAGCGACCACTGCATTAAAAGTGCAATGCTCTACCGACTGAGCTAACGGCCCATAAAGACACCGGATTATAGGTATAGTGCACAAAAGGATCAAGCTTCCTTTTTTTACAAGATGTTACAGAGGACAACTACATCATATATGGCGGCTTTGAAACCAATCGATGGGGAATTGTTAGAACGTGTTCCCCAGGAGGGGCTCGTAGGGGAGGAAATCACGGAATTGGTGAGGCTGGGCCGATCGATGAATCGATGAACTGACCCTCGGCCCTGAGAGACGACCCAGGACAGCGAATCCATATCCTATGGACGAAGAGGTCCAAAATACCGCTGGCGTGATGGCGTGGAGGCCTCACGTCGTAAACTAAGGTGGTGTTTCGCTACGGTCGAGACGATCGCCTTGGCGAGACCTCCCCGAACATTCTCCAGGGTATCAGCTCATAACTGGCTCAGCCCGGATCCTCCGCACAATCTCTGCCAGAACTCGGTCTAATAAGCCATTAGTTGCTTGAGTGCAAGGCTCGCATGACGCAGAAGCGAGGAGTTGATCGTACAGGCGAACTTTAATCCGCGCCTAAATCAGGAATAACGGCCGCGGATTAAAGTTCAATGTAGAAAGGCTAGCGCTCTGCCTTGCCGCCCAGCAATCTCCGGCGAAGACCAGGGCTCACCCCCAAGGCCATGCCTGCCACCAATGCCACAAGAGCGACATCGCGGACTTTGATGTTGGCCCTGCCCATGATCTCGCTCGCGGCGGCTTGAACCAGACTAGGCGAGCTAACGCCAGCCCTGCTTTCGTGGAGGCCATGCACTTGGCCCGCACCGAACGACGGCTCCGGTATCCGCCCTCCGCCACGGCGAAGGACTGCTGCGGTTATTCCTAACACGAGAAGGGCCAAAAGAATCAGCCCGCCGCCTATAATCAGGCCCGCTTCCCACGGTTCCCGCGTCAGAATCAAGGAGGCATAGCTCCCGATCAGGATAACCATGAGTCCTTCCAGGGCGGCAACCACGGCCAGTAAGGCAATGGCCGCGCCGATGATGGATCGGGACAGGCCGCGCCATAATCTGGCTTTCTCGACCGCGAACAGTTCGATGAGGGGACTCAGTACAGCGCCCATTAGCGACGGCTGCTCAGTAGTGAGCCCAGCACAAAGCCGGTGCCCAAGGCGATCAGTACGCTAGTAAGCGGCCGAGCCTCGACATAGTGCTCAATGCTTTCCTGCGTCTCCCGCGCCTTTACGCGCGCACGCTCGCCCGTTTCGCGCAGCTGACCGTACGCTATACGTCCCTGCTCCACCCCTAAGTCCTTGACCGCGGTCATCAAGTTGCCTAGATCGGCTCTTAGCGTGGCCAAATCCTGCTTTAGCTCCGTGGTGATATCTTGTGTTGCCATCAGACTTCTCCTTAGATTGCTGCTAATAAGCCTAAGCGCCGAGTTCCCGGAAAAACAGGTTCCGGAATGTGCATCTAGACCGCGCCGGCCCGGCCAGCCGATGGGTCCCGGCCAATTCGCCATCACGATAAACATCATGCGACAGCCAGTGCATTAAGGATCTACAATGAACCCTTATCTTGTCATTTGTCTAATGGTCAATGTACCGGTTCCGCACAGCTTGTCGTGTTGCATTCCACGGACCCAAACTTTTGGAGACCTTTATGCCACTCCAGTTCGAAAACCGAGTCGAAGCCGGCCGCCTCCTTGGACAAGCCCTGAATAAATACGCCCATCATCCCGATACCATAGTCCTTGCCTTGCCGCGCGGCGGTGTCGTGGTGGGATTCGAGGTGGCGAAACGCTTGGGCGTTCCGCTCGATCTCATGCTGGTGCGGAAGCTCGGTACGCCGGGTCACGAGGAATTGGCCATGGGCGCCATCGCCAGTGGCGGCGTCTCGGTCTTGAATATGGATGTTGTCGCAACCCATTGGATTAGCGATGAGACCATCGAAGCGGTTGCCGTCAAGGAGCGTCTGGAGCTGGAGCGCTGCGAGCGGATCTATCGACATGATCGACCCATGGCAGAGGTCAGAGGCCGCTGTGTTATCGTAGTGGACGACGGCCTTGCGACTGGAGCCACCATGCGGGCCGGGGTGGCGGCGCTGCGCCAGAGAATGCCCGCTCGCATCGTGGCTGCGGTACCGGTTGCGGCGCCGGATGCCATAGCCCCGTTGCGCCTGCAGGCGGACGACGTGGTCTGCCTCATTATGCCGGAGCCGTTCTTCTCGATCAGCCATTGGTATCACGATTTCGCCGAAGTTTCCGATGTGGAAGTCAGCCGCCTGTTGGCACGAGCTTGGGATGAAGCTCTGGCCTAGCGGATTCAGCCTTGAAGCAGCACTGAATTAAACCCACCGGGAGCGCACCACCGCCTCCTTAATAGCCCCGCCCTAGCCGGACAGGATGACACTGGCGGACCCAGCCACACGCTTGACCGCTGCACCTTAGTGATAACTACGCATCGCGACCAGTGCGCCCAACGCGAAGCCCGTTCCGAAAGCTAGCGCCACGCTCGTGATTGGCCGCTCCTCGATATAGCCGCCGACTTGTTCTTGAGCCTGTGCAGCTTGGTCGCGAACCACTTGGCCGGCCTCTCTCGCTCTTTTGTAGACCGCTTGCCCTTGCTCCGTTCCTCTCTCCTTGAGGGTCGTCAGCAAGCTGCCGAGTTCGCCCTTAATGCTGCTGATGTCTTTACGTAGTTGGCTTACTTCCAAATTTAGATCGTCAAGGACTGCCATATTGCTTCTCCGTAATCGAAATATCCGATGTGAACACCGGACGGTTTTACATCAACATTAAGCTCTGAATCGCTTCTTTTAGGTGGAATTCAAGGCCAAATTCCTTTGGAATTACCAGAGTTTGGCCTTATTTCGTCCTAGCACTTAATTTTGACCCGCCAGCTAGAGCAAAAGTTGCCACATAATCAATTGCCGTAACAGCCATCCAGGAGGCGCTAGCCTGTATCGCTGAAGGCCAATGGGCTAACGGTCGATTTCTCTACGAGGTGAACCGGAAGTCCCCCACCAGCAGGCCAGGGACTCGGCTTCCTCCTACGGATCGCTGACCGTAAGTATCGGTACTGATCCTCACCTCGGTTTCACGGGTCAGCGCTTCGAGCTCCGTGCCGAAAATACGGTACAAGCTTTCATTGAAACGCAGGTCCTGGATCGGCGCGATGATTTCGCCGTTCTCCACCCAGAAGCAGGCATAGCGGGTCATGCCGGTAAGGCGGGCGCTGTGCGGATCGCTCCAGTTGAGGTAATGCAGATTGCCGACATAAAGGCCTGTGTCCAAGGCTTTAAGAACATCGGCGGTCGGCAGGTCGCCAGCTCCCACCTCGGGCGAGCGGAGGGATTCGCCGCCTAAGCCTTGCTCGGCCCCATTGGCGGTAACGCCATATTCCTGGGCGGAGCGGGAGCTGACTAGGAGATTCCTGAGTTTGCCGCGTTCGATGATCGGGAGTCGTTCCGGGGCGATTTCGCCGAGACTGTTGAACGGCGGACTGAGTCCCAAGGCGAAGTTTTCGGCCAGGTTGAAAAGCGGCGAGAATTCCGCTTCGCCCTCGATCAGCTTGTGCAAGGCCGAATCGCCTTTCTGCCAAGCCCCGTAGCTGACCGCCCCCCAGGAAAACATATTCACAATCTCGTCCACGGCGGCTGGCGCGAAATAAACTCGATACCCGCCAGGCGACAGCGGCCGGGTATTCCGCCGCAGTAGGGCCAGCCGCTCGCGGCTTGCCGCGATGGTCGCCTCGAACCTGGCCTGATCCCATCGCCAGTCGGAATACAGTCCCTTGACCGCCTTGTTTTCACCGGAAGCATTGACCGTGAACAGAGAGTAGTCGAGAAAAAGGCTTTGGGTTTCGAACCAGTGATTCTGTCCGGCGGAGTTGCGCGTGGCTCGAATTTGGGGGCCCAGAGCCAAAAATCCGGTGAAATCCGTTTCGGCCGTGGAGGCGGCGACGCACTCGATCAGTTCGGCCACCATCGGCAGCGCGCCCGCGTGATGATTCGCACTGGTGCCGTTGTGCTGCATGGGCACCAGGAAAGGATCTTCCGGCAGCACCTTGGCTTCGGCGCGGGCGTGGGCGATGAGCGAAAGCAATGTGGCTAAATCCCGCTCTTGCCGGCCGGTCAGATCGAAGGAGTAGACCATGCGGCGGCCGGTGAACTGGAAGGTCAGAGCCAAATGCCGCTGGGTCACGGCGGTCGCCTGTCGGACCCTGGAGTTGTTGAAGCGGACATAGTTCTGGTCTTCGGCGCCAAGATTGAGGTTCAATTCCTCGAGAGGCCGTAGCTCGGCAAACGCCCTGGCGGCGAGCGCATCGAACAGAGCATGGGTTTCCTCGGCGAAGTCACGAACTCCCTTCCTGGAGTCCGCCCCTCCGGGGCCCGCCTGCCGGCGGTCCAAATTCGTTCCTGACGAATTTGTGCTCACCCCATCCTTGGGGTTCGCCTTCTGGGCCGCGCTCCGCGCGTCCAAATTCGTTCCCGACGAATTTGTCATGCGCCGCCTCCGAAGACTTCCACGGCGGTGAATAGGCAAGGCGGCGAGGCATGCCCCACGCGGATGACCTGGTTGGGTTCGCCCTTACCGCAATAGGGCGTGCCAAAGGCTTGGAAGTCCTCGGGGCGGCCGACGGCCTTGAGCGAGTTCCAGAACGGCACGGTGACCCCGCGGTAATTGGGGTTCTTGAGTACCCGGGTCAGCCGGCCGTCTTCGATCAAGCGAGCGTACTCGCAGCCGAACTGGAACTTGTTGCGGTAATCATCGATGGACCAGGAACGGTTGGCCTCCATGTAGATTCCTCGCCGAATCGAGGCAACCATGTCGTTCAGTGGGGTCGTGCCGGGTTCCAGGTTGATGTTGCCCATGCGGTCGATGGGTGCCCGGTTCCAGCCCGCGGAGCGGAAATTGGCGACGCCGGGGAGCCCCAGCCGAGCCTGGCTTTCGAGGCCTCCCAGGCCGCGCAGCAAAAGGCCATCCTTGATCAGATGCTCGCGGCTCGCCGGATTGCCGCCATCATCGAAGGCGTAGGAGGCGAATTCACCTTTCAGAGTCGGATTGAAGGTGACGTTCATCAGTTCCGTGCCGTAGCGCAAGGAGCCAAAGTCTTCCGGCTTCACGAAGCTCCAGCCGGCGTAGTTGCGCTCATCGCCCAGGATACGATCAAGCTCCAGCGGATGCCCCACGGACTCGTGGATCTGCAGCAGCATCTGATCCGGCGCCAGGATCAGGTCCAGGGTTTCGTCCGGGCAGTTGTCCGCTTCCAGAAGCTCCAGGGCCTCCCGACCCACCCGTTCGCACTCAACGTAGAGGTGCTCCCAATCGAAGGCCTCGGGTCCCGCCTGCCAGCAACGGGCGGTGGGGCCATTCAGCGAGCGCTGTTGGACGTTCGAGCCGTCGCGGGCAATGGCGGCGAAATGCTGACCCACCATCAGGAATTGCTGGTCTATGTCGCTGCCGTTGGAGGAGACGTAGCGAACCTGGGTGTCCACCAGGCTCGCCTGAGCCATGGCGGTGACGATCTTGTCCGAAACCCGGAGGCGCCGGCTGGCCTCGATCAGGCGATCGGTGAAGCCGGCGAGGTCCAAGAAATCCAGCTCGAACCGCCGAGGACTCACGTAGCGCCCAGTCCTGCGGGGACGTTGCGCTTCGGAAAAAGGAAAAACCTTGAACTTCGCCGAAGCCCTGGCAAGCGCCGCCGCCTTCCGGGCGGCCTCGATAATTCCGGAGTCGGAGAGATCGCTGGTACTTGCGTAGGCGATCTGCCCGTCGATCAAAGCTTCCACCATGGCGCCCTGCTCCAGGGAAAGCGAGCTTTGCTCCGGGTGCCCGTTGCGGACGGTGCGGCGGTGGCTGACTTCCCGCACGAAGCGCAGCCCGATCCAGTCGGCCTCGCCGCGAATGCGGGACAAGGCCGCATCAGAATCGAATTCGAGAGGGTCCGGTTGAAGGGCAAGCTGAATGGGCATATAGGGCTCACGCCGTTGGAAAAAGAATTCCTAAAGGGATCAGGATGCAAAGCGAGTGGATTTTTTAAGGGGCTAGGACCTGATCCTGCCATGGAGCATCGAGATCTTTCTCTTCCTCCAGTTTAACGGCTAAAGGTTTCCAGACCCAAGGTCCCACACCCAAAGAGCTCTATACGGCAACAAAATAGCGGCGTGGCGGTGAGCAGTCCCGGTCGCTCGGGCCAGAGCCGCGTTCACCGCTTCGCCCGGCCGCGTCACAGGGACTCGGATGACGGTCGGAATGAATGACCGTCAGATCCTCGGATTGAACTCCAAAGTTCAAGCCGAGGCGCCCGGCGCGCTGAAAAAAGAACCACCCGCCACTATCATGATTTAATCTTTTTCCTGAGAGTATCGATCAAGTCTCAAGCGGATGGAAGGAGGGCCGGAGAAAGCCCAGCGGTTGGCTGAGCTTGAGAGTAACATCGGCCAGACATTCTCTCCGGCCACAATTTGAGCTTAGGAAGCGGCCGCCCAACGCAGGATCGGACATTGCCCCATGCGGCAATGCCTTCACACCTATCGGATCCTGCGGTCGGGCCGCGTGGCCGGCCGACTGGTGGAGACCTTGACCGGCTCGGGGGGGACCAGAGCCAGAATGTGGCTTGAAATCTCCTGATAAAGCTCGTCGGCCCAGGAAGGAAGCCCCGGTTCATGCGGGTCCAGCGGCCGGGAGCGAGGGTCGCGCGGCGCGATAATGACTTTGATGCTCTCCGGTCCGACGTGCGCCGCTAGCACGAACAACTCCTCGATAGCGGCATCGCCCATCGCGAGGCAACCTGCGGAAACCGAATCGCCGTGAATATAAATGTCCGAGCCCGGTTCGGAACGCCCTTCGCGATCGGCGTGAAATTGGTCGAATTCGTTCGGGTAGTTCAATTTCATCGAAAGGTGATAGTTACTGTTCGGATTGAGCCGGACCACCCGGTAAACGCCTTCCGGAACCTGTTTGTCGCCCTGCCGCAGTTTCGGCCCCTTCTTGCCGCTCGCGGCTTTAATGTCGTAGTCACGAATAAAACGGAAATTGCCCCGATCCCTGGCCCAAACCTCAAGTTTCTTCTCTTCCTTCAACCCTATGAGCACCAGCTCCCGAGGGGGATAGGCCACGCCAGCCTTGTCGAAATATGGCTTCAATTGGCTGACCGCATAAGGTGCATAGCTATAGAGCACGTCATCCACGGTGCGCTGGTTGAACGGCAACGGTTCGCGGGCTATAAACTCCTCTGGCTTCGGGCGGAAAGATTTCGCGGCGTGGTTGCGGACCACCTTGACGGATGCCGTGCCCCCGGCTTTTTTGTGATCGCCCGCACAGGCGGCCAAGAGGGTCGCGGTGGCAAGCAGAGAAATGCCCGTGATGTGATACTTCATCGTGGCTCCTAAGATTGAGCGGAAACGGAATTTGGGACCGCACTGGCCGCCTCCGCCATGGCCCGAAGTGCCGTCATTCGGCACCTACGATGGCTCGGAGGCGGGATCGGTACGCGCAGTATTGTAGAAAAGCTTTGAAAATTGCGTCCACGCACTTGGCTGCATGGCATTAAACACGGGCTCGATCGAGAGAGGATCAAGCGTGGTCACGAGGCGTTCGAGGGAAAAAGATTTCCTGATCCGTAGCCGCCCGATTCGGCCGGCTGAGGAAAAAGCAAACGGCCGGCGGCCCTCTGCAGAGGGCCGCCGGCCGCTCGTTCGTCTGGCAAAGCTAGGCGCCTTACTTCAGCTCTTCGAGTTCACCGGCCGGAATCGCTCCATCGGAGCGGCCCTTCAAATACGCGTAAAGACCGTCGATGTTGTCGACGACGGCTTTGTTGTTTTTATGGGCCGGCATGGCGTTCTTGCCTTCGAGCACGATGGTCTTGAATTCTTCCTTGCTCTTGGTCTTCAGCGAGGTTAAGAGATTAGGGAATGCAGCGCTGCCTTCCCCCGTTTGGCCGTGGCAGGTCTCGCAGCGCTGCCGTTTGTAGGTTTGATAGCCCTTGAACGCGGCGGAATCGACTTTATTGCCTTCGACCTTGTAGGGAGCCTCCTCGGCCCGCGCGGTCTGAGCCGACGCCATCAAGAACGCGCATCCGGCCGCGACGATGACCGAGTTGATTTTGGTCCGGGACCAGTTAGCCATTAAGACCTCCTGTTATTGTTGCTTTAGTTACCATTCAAATTCCGGCTGCGAGCTTGGATAGCCACTGGACAGCGTGGTCCGTGTGCTGCTCGCTGACCGGCTTGGATAGAGGGTATGCGCCACAAAGCGCGCCCGGTGGCGCATCTCACGGCCTAGGCGACCGCCTCGAAAATGCGGGGGAGATCATTGCATATTCTCTAAAGTGTGGCAATTATTGCGGGATTAGCGCTTAAGGCCGTGGTAGATCGCAGTAGAGGGGACAGTGCGGCGATCTTCGGTGGCGAGGCTTAGGACAAGACGGAATCTTCTTCATAGCCGCTTGCCATGACTCACGATCTCCGGCACACTCCGGCCGGATGATTTTCCCCGAGGTTTGTCATGCCAAGAGCGAGCACTGATGTACTCCGGCGCCGAAGGAGATGGCCGACGGTGGGATTTTTGCCAAGAGCTTTCCGGCACCTGATTTTCACGCTTACCTTGCCTTCGGTCCTGGGTGGTTGCGCCCACGAACCGCGCACCGAGCCTTCAGTTCCCAAGGCGTCGGCAGGCAAGCGGGTGTTTCGGGTGGGGCCCTCCCCGGTCGTGGCGCATCGCCTGGACACCTATGCCGCTAGCCTGCCCCAGTTGGCGGATTCCTTCTCGTCGACGGCCATTGTCGAACGGATTCGGTCGCGGCAAAAAACCCTCGCCGCGACCCCCGCCGGCAACACCGGCCGCCAAGGCCAGGGCGCGAAAAGCCCTACGTTGGCCAAGTCCCGCCCCGACCTGGCGGCGGGCAGCATGATAATTGCGAAGGCATCGGCGCGGAAATCACGCGGTCCTGGCAACCTCTGGGAAGCGGTACGTACTCGACTGGTCTTCTTCGCCATCGAGCACGAGGCCGTTACGGCTCAGCTCGAGCAGCTCCGACAACACCCCGAGGCGGTGAATTTCCTGATGAAGCGTGCCGAGCCTTATCTGCAGTATCTTCTTGAGGAAATCAACCGGCACGGATTGCCTGCCGATCTCGTACTCGTGCCCATGGTCGAGAGCGCGTTCGAGGCCGCCGCGCTATCGTCCAAGCAGGCTGCGGGCCTTTGGCAGTTCATCGCCACGACGGGTCAGCAATATGGGCTGCAGGTCAGCGACGTCTATGACGGCCGCTATGACATTCACGCTTCGACCCAGGCCGCGCTCAAGTACCTGGCGCATCTCAACACTGTTTTTGGCGACGACTGGCTGCTGGCCTTGGCCGCCTACAACGCCGGGGAAGGGGCGGTGCAGCGGGCCATCGAAGCCAACAAGAAAGCGGGAGGAAATGGAAGTTTCTGGGAGTTGGAGCTGCCGACCGAAACCGAAGCGTATGTCCTCAAGATTCTCTCGCTGGCCCATGTTCTTGCGAGCCCCGAAGCCTATGGCCTAAAACGGCGCAAGTTTAGCCCGGAGGCTTGCCTGACCCGGGTCGAGGTTGGAGCCGACGCGAGTCTCGCCGACATAGTGGCTTCCTCGGGTCTTGCGCCCGAGGAGTTCTACAAGCTGAATCCGGCCTTCAGGCCCGACGCGCCGCCGCCCGTGCAAACCTATAACTTCCTGATGCCTCTGGACAAAGCCCAGGCGCTCGCCTCCAAGCTGAGCTCGGCCAAGGTGTACGCCGCGCGCAAGGTGGTCGTGAAAAAAGGCGAAACCCTGTCCATCCTCGCCAAACGCCATGGCGTCCCGGCGGTCAAATTGGCCGAATGGAACGGCCTGAAGCCCAAGGCGGCGCTCAAGGCTGGCCAGGAGTTGGTGGTGTTCCCGGTTTAAGGCACTGGTTGCAGGGGCACTCGGTCCGTTCGCGCGGCGACCCCATGAATCTGCCGCACAATAGATTGAGAGACTCATGAGGATACTTTTTGCATTGATTGCCGCCGCGCTGACGGGCTGCGGCGAGAAGGCTTTGCGCTCGGGGTCCTCGCAAGCTTATGCCGACGGTTATAACGATGGCTGCGCCAACGGCTCGTTCAGGGCCAGCAATCTCACGGGACAATTCGTCAGAGACGAGGCCCGCTATCACTCGGAGCCGGACTACGCCACCGGCTGGTCGGACGGAGACCGAGAATGCGACGGCGAGAGTCTGAGGGCCAACCCCAACAGCCCCATGGAGCAGATCGACATCGAGGCCCCCCGCTAGGAGAGATCGCGAAGCCTGGCGCTATCCCCTACCCGGGATCCATGCCGACGCAGCGTCTCGAATGGGAGCGATTCGACTATAAGTCCCCCTGAAGTTCATGCCCGCCCAATCCCGCCTGGAAATCGGCGTCATCTCCGACACTCACGGCCTCCTGCGGCCGGCGGCGCTCGAGGCTCTGCGCCAGAGCGATCTGATTCTGCACGCCGGGGACATTGGCAAGGCGGAAGTGCTGGACGCCTTGCGCCGGATCGCCCCAGTCGTCGCCGTGCGAGGCAATGTCGACACGGGGACCTGGGCCGAGTCTCTCCCGGCCCGAAAGAAGGTACAGATCGCGGGAATTTCGCTCTATCTTCTCCACAATCTCCGCGAACTGGACTTGGACCCCGCCCGGGAAGGATTCGCCGCCGTGGTCTCGGGGCATTCGCACAGGCCGGAAATAACGCGAAAGGACGGAGTTCTGTACTTCAATCCCGGTAGCGCAGGACCCCGCCGCTTCAAACTGCCGGTGGCGGCAGGGCGGTTAATTCTCGCAAACGGGATGCTAGAGGGGGAGATCATCGAGCTTGAAGCTTGAGCCGCCCGCCCTGCCCTTGTGATTCAAAAGGCCAAGGAAGTCTCGTTCAAGGAGGCTTTGAAAAAGCCTCCCTCAAGGCAGCTTGGCGCTGCGTCACGGATATCGCCTGGAAAACTCTCCTCTCTCAGGGCAGTGTTGCCCCACGCGCGGGGAATTACGCGGCGGAGCCGAGATTTTCCTCCCCGTTCCGCTCGGCGAATACCCGCAGCCTTTTGGGCTGCAGATAGACGCTTTCGCCGCGATCCAGATCCTTGCTGTTGAATTGATCGCGAGACATTTCCACTTCCACGATGCCGTGATCGTCCTGGCGCTCCAATTCAACGCGGACGGTGGCCCCTAGGGCTCGGATGTCGATGATCTGGGCCGCGATGGCGGCCTGGCCGTCTGGTTCGCGCAGAATGTCGATTTCGTGGGGCCGGGCGTAAAAAACCGCGGAATCCCGGCGCTCCGGACTGCCCGGCAGCTCCAACTGGACATCGCCGATGCGGGCCTGGCCTTCGTGCACGCGTCCGTGAAACAGGTTCACATCGCCCAGGAACTGATAGACGAAGGGCGTGGCGGGATGATCGTAAACCTCGTCGGGCGTGCCGATCTGCTCGATTTGCCCTTCGTTCAGCACCACCACGCGATCGGCGACTTCCAGAGCCTCCTCCTGGTCGTGGGTCACGAACACGCTGGTGATGTGAAGCTCGTCGTGCAGGCGCCGCAGCCAGCGGCGGAGTTCCTTGCGGACCTTGGCGTCAAGGGCGCCGAAGGGTTCATCCAGCAGCAGCACCTTGGGTTCCACGGCCAGCGCGCGGGCTAGGGCAATGCGCTGGCGCTGGCCGCCCGAGAGTTGCGCCGGATAACGGTCGGCCAGCCAATCCAGCTGGACCAGATTCAGGAGATCGTGGACCTTGCGGCGGATTTCGGCATCCGAAGGCCGCGTCTCCTTGGGACGGACCCGAAGGCCGAAGGCGATGTTCTCGAACACGGTCATGTGGCGGAACAGGGCGTAATGCTGGAACACGAAACCCACGTGCCGATCCCTAACGTGCATGTGGGTGGTATTTTCGCCATGGAACAGGATCACGCCCGTATCGGGGGTTTCCAGCCCGGCGATGATCCGAAGCAGAGTGGTTTTGCCGCAGCCCGAGGGTCCCAGGAGCGCCACCAGTTCGCCCGCGCCGATCTCGAGATTGATGTTCTTGAGGGCCTTGAATTGGCCGAAGGATTTTTGGATGTTGCGGATCGTGATGCTCATAGCGCGGAAAGTCCTAGGCAAGAGGGGTCGATTGTGTGGCTTGTTGCTTAAGGCGCCATTCCAGGGCAGTTTTCGCGGCCAGCGTCACCAGCGCCAGCATGGCCAAAAGCGAGGCGACGGCGAAGGCGGCGGCGGTGTTGTACTCGTTGTAAAGAATTTCCACGTGCAGCGGAATGGTGTTGGTGAGCCCCCGAATGTGGCCGGATACCACCGAGACCGCGCCGAATTCGCCCATGGCGCGGGCATTGCACAGGATCACCCCGTACAGCAAGCCCCATTTGACGTTGGGCAGGGTGACATGCCAGAACGTTTGCCAGCCCGAAGCCCCCAGCACCATCGCCGCTTCCTCCTCCTCCGTCCCCTGCGACTGCATGAGCGGAATCAGCTCGCGGGCCACGAACGGAAAGGTCACAAAGATGGTGGCGAGCACGATGCCCGGCACCGCGAAGATCAGCTGGATATCGTGCTCGTGCAGCCAAGGCCCCAGCCAGCCATGCAAGCCGAACAACAGCACGTAGATGAGGCCCGACACCACCGGCGAGACCGAGAACGGCAGGTCTATCAAGGTAATGAGCAGGCTTTTGCCCGGAAACTCGAACTTGGCGATGCTCCAGGCGGCGGCGAGGCCGAACACCATGTTCAGCGGCACGGCGATGAGGGCCGCGGTCAGAGTCAGGCGGATGGCGGCCAAGGCGTTGGGTTCGACCAAGGCGGCCCAGTAGACGGACCAGCCTTTGCTGAAAGCCTGGCCGAACACCACGGCCAAGGGCAGGAACAGGAAACCGACTAGAAATAAAAGGGCCAGGCCGATGAGCAGCCAGCGGACCGGAAGCGGCTCAACATTAACCCGGCGAGCAGGCACAGAAGGCGCGGCGATCGCGGACATCGAATGAATCCTCCTTCTAGGATCAGGTGCGGCGCAGCTGACTCCAACGCTGCAAGGCGTTGATGCTCAGCAGCAGGACGAACGACACCAGCAGCATGGATACCGCGAGGGCCGTGGCCCCGGCGTAGTCGTATTGCTCCAGCTTGGTGATGATGAGGAGTGGCGTGATTTCCGACACCATCGGAATGTTGCCGGCGATGAAGATCACCGAGCCGTATTCCCCCACCGCCCGGGCGAAGGCCAGGGCGAAGCCGGTCAGGAGCGCCGGCAGCAGGGCCGGCAGGATCACCCGCGAGAAGGTTTGCCAACGGGTGGCCCCGAGGCTGGCCGCGGCTTCCTCCAGTTCGGCCTCGAAATCCTCCAGAATCGGTTGCACCGTCCGGACCACGAAAGGCAGGCCGATGAAGGTCAGGGCCACGACCACGCCCAGAGGCGTATAGGCGATCTTGATTCCTAAGGGAGTAAAAAACTGGCCGGCCCAGCCCTTGCCCGAGTAGAGGGTCGCGAGCGAAATGCCGGCCACAGCGGTAGGTAAGGCGAAAGGCAGGTCGACCAAGGCGTCGATCAACTTCTTGCCGAAGAATTCGTAACGCACCAGCACCCAGGCCACCAAGAGGCCGAACCCGGCGTTGATCAAGGCGCCGGCCAGGGACGCGCCAAAGGTCAGCTTATAGGACGCCAGCACCCGCGGCTCGGTGATGGCATTCCAAAAGCCAGTCCAGCCAAGCGTCGCCGCCTTGAGAAAGGTGGCGGACAAGGGGATCAGCACGATAAGGCTCAGGTAAAGCACCGTAAAGCCTAGGGTAATGGAAAAGCCGGGCAGAACCCCGTGTCGCTTCAACATGGTTGATCTGGTCGATTGGAGGGGCAGTGAAATCGGCCGGGCACTTTAGCAGGCATAAAAATATTTGGCAAAAGAATAAATGGCAATTACTTGATTCCAAATAGTTATTTAGAAGAAAACCGTTCCCAGAGTAAGACTTTACCAAAAGGTATCCGCTTCAAGCATCACGCATGCGCAACACGCTTGGGCATCCGAACAAAAGAACGTCCACGAGACCGCGCTGGAAAAGGACGGATTTGCCGTTGGGCAGTCCCTTGCATGGCCTACATGGCCGCCCGGACGGTCGGCTCCTGGCGAGCGTCGGGTCCATCGTAATAGCTTCCCTGAACGAAATCGGCATGGAGTATTTGAGTCAGCTGCGCGTCGGCCTCGCTCTTCACGCCCTCGATCAGCAGCTGGGTATCCAGCCGGCGGATGGCCAACAGCAAGGAGGCGCGGCGGCGCTCGGTGACGGAATTACGGTTCGACTTCAGGAAAAACAGGCTGTCGAAACGGATAAAATCCGGCGCGAAGCGGTAGAGGAATTCGATGCAGTAGCGCTCCAGAAATTCATCGCCGCCCCGGTTGTCGAATTTGATCCCTGTGGCGTAGCCGCGGTCGCGATAATTCTTCAGCCGTTCGACCAGCAGGTCAAGCTGGCGGTCGTACGACGGGCTGACCGTCAGGGTGATGGCGACCTGATCTAAGGACAGGCCGCAGCGCTGAATGATTTCCTCGAAGTAGGCCCCGTGATCCCGCTTCACGGCCAGCACGTGGCGGGGGTGGACTTGCAGGAACAAGGTTCCTTTATCATGGGCGATGGGCAAGTAATTCAGCATGTGCACGGTCCGGCTGAGCCGGTCCAGGCTCACGATGTTCGATATCTCGTCGCTGAACAGCAAGGAGGTGCCGTCGGCCTCGCCGGAGAGTGAGGCGACCAGCGGGGCCGCGTCGTGTCCGATCACCAAAGACGGCGACGTGCTCAGCCGGACCGGCTGCAAGCGACTGGTGAACCTCCAGGCGCCAAAACGACCCTGGACCCGCTTGCCGTCGAAGGCCAAGGGCGGCTCGCTCAGCCCGTTTTCCTCAATAAAGCGCTGATTGAAGTAATCGATCAAATGTTGCAAAGGCATGGGATCTCTCCTCATCTTCTCGAATTAAGGGCGGCTGGGCGATAGGAAGCAGGGGTTTACGTACCGCCCATGCCGATCGCCAGCCGCCGCGATTCCGGCGCTTCCTGCCGGAGCGACGAGGTTGGAGTCAACATCGAATCTTCTGGAAATTGATGGCCGCTGCGCCCGAGGGGCCCGCTCCCGGTGTCGAGCGATCGCGGGGCTTACCTCGCTCTTGCAATTCCCGAAAGAGCGCTCTTCCCTGAGGCCATGGGCCGTAACCGGCCTCGGCATTGATGTGCCCGGCCTCGCCAAGATCGACCAAGTGACTTCCCCAGCAATCGGCCCATTCCAGCGCGTCGAACGACGGCAGCCACGGGTCGTTCAAGCTCGAGACCAATAGGCTGGGATAAGGCAAGGGCCGATCCGGCAAAGCCGATCGAACGCCAAACCGGTCCGGATTGGCCGGGGCGACCAGCAAGGCGCCGGCCACCCGCTCGGGCCGCTCCGCCGAGGCGTGGACGCAGGCCAGGCAACCGAAGCTATGGGCTACCAGCCAGGCTGGCTCGACGACCCGGTCCAGCACTTCCCGCACCCGCGCCGACCAGCGTTCCAGATCGGGCGCATGCCAGTCGTCCTGCTCCACCCGCGCGGCGGCGGTATCCTCCGCCTGCCACCAGGTCTGCCAATGATCCGGGCCGCTGCCGTGAAGACCTGGAACAATGAGGACTACTGCCATAACCGGGCCTCGCTTAGCGGCTCGATCCGTAGATCTGATCGAACACTCCGCCGTCGGCGAAGTGGGTGGCTTGGGCCTTGTTCCAATTACCAAAGACTTCGGCGATGGTGAACAACTCGAGCTTGGGAAAATTCTTGGCGTACTTGACCAAAACTTCCTGATCGCGAGGCCGGTAGAAATGCTTGGCGGCCAGTTCCTGGCCCTCCTTGCTGTACAGGTATTTCAAGTAAGCTTCTGCGACTTCCGTAGTACCGTGCCGGCGGGCGACGCTATCCACCACGGTGACCGGCGGTTCCGCCAGGATGCTGAGGGACGGCGTGACGATCTCGAACTTGTCCTTGCCGTATTCCTTGATCGCCAAGTTAGCTTCGTTCTCCCAGGTAATCAGGACATCGCCGATTTCCCGCTCGGCGAAGGTGACCGTCGAACCGCGCGCCCCGGTATCCAGCACGGCGGTATTGGCGTAAATTTTCTTGACCAGGTCTTTCGCGGCATCCTCGCCTCCCAATTTCTTGACTCCGTAACCCCACGCGGCGAGATAGCCCCAGCGGGCGCCGCCGGAGGTCTTCGGATTGGGCGTGATCACCGAGATGCCGGACCTGCCGAGATCGCTCCAGTCCTTGATGCCCTTGGGATTGCCGGTCCGCACCAGAAACACGATGGTGGAGGTATAGGGGGCGCTGTTGTTGGGCAGGCGGGACTGCCAGTTTTCGGGAATCAGCTTGCCTTTCTGATACAACTGATCCACGTCGTAGGCCAGGGCCAGGGTTACCACGTCGGCGTCGAGCCCGTCGATCACGGCGCGGGCCTGCTTCCCGGAGCCGCCATGGGACTGGTTGATGGTGACGCTCTCGCCGTTCTTTCCCTTCCAGTATTTGGCGAAGGCCGCGTTGTAGTCCTCGTAGAACTCGCGGGTCGGATCGTAGGAGACGTTGAGCAGGGTGACGTCGGCCGCCTCAACGGAGGCGGCACCAAGCATCGAAGCGGCCAGCGGGGCGACAAGAGCGTTTAGCAGTTTTTGTAACTTCATCGGATAGGGTCCTAAGCAGCGTCGAAGTGGAAATATCTCCAGTTATCAAAGCCGTTTTCTGGCATCTTCTCCCCGCGAGGAAATGGCTGCGCCAGCATCCGGGGAGAGGGAATCGACTTACCGACCGGGATGGCATAACTCATCGGCCTTCCTCAAAAAGCCACTTGGAAGCGAGTAAAGAAGGCTTTTTCGGTCTGTCGATCGGTAATGTGAGTTGCGGTGCCCGCGCCTCCCGTGAAATGGGTCTGCTCGTAATCGGCCATGATCTTGATGTTTTGGCTCAGCCACCAGTTTGCGCCCACCGCCCAGGAGGAGGCCTTGCTCACCGATTTTCTGGGATCGGCGTAAAGGTAAACCGGTCTTGCAGACGTGCCGAAATTCTTGAACGTGGCGTCGTCGATATCCAACTCGTTCCAGCGGGCTGCCAGCTGGAAGGCACCCCAGTGGCCATTGAACGGATTGAAGGCTTGGCGCGGATTGACTCCTTGAAAGGTGTTATCCTCGCCCGTCACCACGTAGGAGGCGGTGACCTGATAGGCCCAGTTGTCCTGAGTGATGTTGTTCGCGGAGGAATCGCTATCGGCGTTGAGTTCTTGCGTTGAACGGACGTACTCGCCCAGCAGTCCGAAGGGTCCTGTGTACCAATAAAGCTGCGGGTAAATCCGGTAGCGCTCGTTGACGGCCCTGGCGTCACCCAGATAGGTCACGATTCGCGCCTGACCTGGGGAAACCAGGCTGGGCAAGGCTTGATTGGTCGGGTCCCCCCAGCTGCCTCCGACGCCAACTCCCAATCCCTCCAGCAACGTTATGCCGGAGTGCTGGAACGGATGGACGAAAACACGGCCCTCGAAGGACTTGTCATCGAAGTCGGCCGAGGTCGAGTTTGCCGGGGACTGATTGTCCGCCCCGCCGTTGAAGACGCCCACCTGATAGGTGAAAAAGTCGTTAAAGTTATGCGGGCCGCCGTACTGGGTCGAATAACCCGGTTTGGCGAATTCGCCGTGCAGTATGATGCCGATGTCGCGGCTAGGCTGTAATTGGGTTGGATACGCGCGTTCCGCGAAGGTCAGCGCGGTGGCGCTTTGCAGACGCTCCAGCCCTATGGGTGGCTTTTGCTTCCCCGGGGTCAAGCTAAGGAACGGGAAGTAATGCATATCCAAATAGGCGTCGAAGAGCGCTGGCGAGCTGCCGCCGAAATCGGGCGCGATACGGAAATCGGCATATTTCCAGAGCGTGCCATCGATATTGAGACGGGCCCGGCGAATGGTGAAGGTATCGGCGATGTTTCCCGCCGTTCCGGGTGTTTCCACTGAATCGTCCATGAAAAATCGGCCATCCGCCTGAGCATACGCGCGCAATCTGAGTTGAAAATCGCCTTCGAGCGAAGAAATTTTGAAACCTGAAGCGCCCGCTTCAATTTTCGGGGTTCTCTTGGCGTTGGCCTCGGCCACTTCTTTGTCAACCTCGAGCTTGCGCTCCAGAATCTTGACTTTCTGATCGAGCGCCTTGACGTCCGGCCCAGCGGGACTATTCGCAGCGGCGGGCTTTTTTCCGCGCAGCCTCGCGTTCTCCGCTTCCGAAGCCTCCAACCGCCGCTCCAATTCCAGAATATGGCGTTCAAGTTTCTCAAATCGTTGCTCGTTCGTTAAAGCTAAAGCCCCGGGCGCGAAGCCCAACCCCAAGCTGCCCGCCCCCGCGGCCAGCAAAATCGACCAATGCCTTGGCATGATAGTGATCTCTCTTTCAAACTCATGGCCCTTCCGGTGGTCCGGTCAGATCGCCTACTTTGGTTGCTTTTTGCGCCTCCGGCGGTCCGGTAGGCTGGTTTTTTTTCGGTGGGAATCCGCCCCCGTTCGGGCGGATCCATGAGTTTCGAAAGGCTCCCTAGCGATCCGGGTGTATTGCCTCCCTGTCGGTTTCGTCCGGACAGCCGATATTCAGGCGAAGTTTTTCCTTCCGTTCGATTTGTACGATACGTCCCTCATGCACGGTGATCTCCACCGCGCCAAAACGGAGCCCCCGCAGAGCTCCCAAGAGCTTTTTCGTGATGGCCTCCGCATCTGAATTCGAAATAGAGGTGCGATTTCCGGATGGCATGCGTGAATCTCTGTCGATATTCAGGTTATTCGGTCGTTCGAACTGACGCCGCCCAAGCTTTCATGGCGAAGGGGCGTAGCCGATTTTTGGCGAAATGGTAGCAGCCTCAATGTAAACCAAAAAAGAATAAAATATTAAATGTTCATTCTAATTTGTTATATCCAGGGCTGAAGTTTAAGGGCGGGGCCGCCCGACGCGGGTGCGCTTGGCGGGAAATTCAGGAAGACTGGAAATCTTCGAAGCGAATCCCTTAAGAGGAATTGAATGGCGGGAGTTCCGGGAAAGAGATGCTTGGCCGCAAACGGCGGCGCGCGGAGAAAATGCACTCCCGCGTGGAAGCGGCTATCAGCTTGCTCATTAAAGAGCCCTGATGGGGCTATGTCCGGCCCGGCGGCACTATTCGCACTCTCCCGCCAGAAATTGGAGCTATTGCGGCATCATGGCGGAGGAGCCGGTATTGGGGAGCATGTGAGTTTGCATCAGCCGGAGCTGCTCGGCCTTCAGGCGCTCGCGCTCGGCTTCGTTCGGGGCCTCGCGAATTTGATGCATGAGATCATGCAGTTTGATCATGAATTCCTGCGTGCGCTTGAGTTTCTCTATCCGCTCTTCGGCGCTTGCGGGAGGCTGCGCTTGGGGATTCGCCAATCCCGCGCCGCCTTGGGCTGAACAAGCGAGTGGCGCAAGCGCCAGCATCAAGCCTTTGTAAATCGCGCTTCTCCTTTGCGGCATGACGCACCTCCGGTTCGCATCGCGTTATCACGTCCTAAATTTAGACGCCGCACGGCCGGGTGATTCGCCCGGAACCGAAGCGAATTTCAGGATCAACCGCAGCGATAAAGGTTCAGGCTATGGATCAAATGCAGGACCGGATCGGGCGTGAGATAGCGGGGGCTGAGACCTTGCGCCACGGCGCTCCGTATCCGAGTTGCGGAGATATCGAGCAGCGTGAGGGTGATGAAGTGAATCCGTCCCGCGGGGCTTTCCCTGAGAGCATCGGCCGTACTGACCACGCGCTCGGGAAGCATTGCTTGCAAGGGGTCGGGAAGCTCGGGCGAGTACCCTGGCCGTTGCATGACAAGGAGGTGAGCCAGATCAAGCAATTCCCGCCAGCGATGCCAGCGATCAAGTCCAGCGAAGGCGTCCAGCCCAACGATCAGGCACAAGGGCGCCGCGCGGATCTCCTGGCGGATCGAAGCCAGGGTGTCCACCATGTATGAGGGCCCGGGCCGCTCCAACTCGCGGGTGTCGATGCAAAAGCCGGGCTCCGCGTCCTGCAGCGCCGCTCGCAACATTTCGAGACGCTGCTCGGGCGAAGCCTCGGGCGCATCGCGGTGGGGCGGTTCGCGACAAGGAATGAAGCGGAGCTCGTCTAGGCTCACGGCCTCTTTAACCTCCAGCGCGGTACGGAGATGACCGTAATGGATCGGATCGAAGGTGCCGCCGTAGACGCCGATCATTTGAAAGCGCGGGTGGATTGGAGAACGCCGTTTTGCCGGCTGGCCCCTAGGATTGGCTTTACTAAGGACGACTCTCCGAACCGGCAATCTCCGAAACTCTACTCGTCGACATAGGTCAGCCATTCGGCGTGATCCTGACGCCGGCCATGGACATAATCGAAATAAAGGCTTTGCAGCTTCTCGGTGATGGGCCCGCGCGCGCCGCTGCCGATGATGCGGCCGTCCAGCTCCCGGATCGGCGTGACTTCGGCCGCGGTGCCGGTGAAAAACGCTTCGTCCGCCACATACACTTCGTCGCGGGTGATGCGCTTTTCGACCACCGTCAGCCCCTGCTCTTGCGCGATGGTCATGATGGTCTCGCGGGTGATGCCTTCCAGGGCCGAGGTCAGGTCCGGCGTGTAAAGCTTCCCGCGGCGGACAATGAAGATGTTCTCGCCGCTGCCTTCGGCGACATAGCCTTCGTGGTCCAGCAGCAAGGCTTCGTCGCAGCCGCACTCCACCGCTTCCCGCACCGCCAGGATGGAGTTCAGGTAATTGCCGTTGGCCTTGGCCTTCGACATCACGCTGTTGACGTGGTTGCGGGTGTAGGAGGAGGTGCGAATCTTGATGCCGCGGGCCATGTTCTCGGCGCCGAGATAGCTGCCCCATTCCCAGGCGGCGACCAGGACGTGCACCTTGAGGTCCTTGGCATGCAGCCCCATGCCCTCGGAGCCGAAAAAGCACATCGGGCGGATATAAGCGCTGGTCAGGCCGTTGCGGCTGACGGCTTCGCGCTGTACCCGGTTCAGGACGGCCTTGTCGAAAGGCATCGCCACGTTCATGATGTGGGCCGAGCGGAACAGCCGGTCGGTGTGATCGCGCAGCCGGAAGATCGCCGCGCCGCGGTCGGTCCGGTACGCCCTGAGCCCTTCGAACACGCCCAGGCCGTAATGCAGGGTATGGGTCAACACGTGCACCTTGGCGTCGCGCCAGGGCTGCCATTCGCCGTCGAGCCAGATGACGCCGTCTCTGTCATCCATCGCCATCAGTCGTTCTCCGAGTGCTTAAAATAAAAATAAGAGCCTAACGCTCCATCGTGTCCCGCCAGATTCGCTGCACGCCGGCGCGCAGGTCCTGATCTTGGTCCGCCGGAACCACGGCCGGCGCTTCTTCCAAGGCTGCCCGGTGAGCGCGCTCGCGGAATCGGCAATAGGCTCGCCGCAGGAAACCGGCAACGTCCGCAGCGAGCAAGCCGGCGGCGGAAAGGGCATCCAGTTGGCGCACCACATCGGTCCATTGGGCCAGTCCTTCGTGAGCGTGCGCGCCGGAAAGAACATTAAATTGTACAAGAAACTCAATATCCACGATACCGCCGGGGCCATGCTTGAGATCGAACACGGCGGGGCTCTTGGACCCCAGGTT
This sequence comes from Methylococcaceae bacterium, assembly GCA_902810705.1. Taxonomy (GTDB): domain Bacteria; phylum Pseudomonadota; class Gammaproteobacteria; order Methylococcales; family Methylococcaceae; genus CADDYU01. Next base: position 34,763 of record CADDYU010000006.1, on the reverse strand, counting down.
CTCGCGCATCTTCTCGCGCATTTGTCGCACTTCGGCTCGTAGAGTGTCAACGTCCCGCAGCCGGCGCAGGGATTGTTCCCGGATCGCGGCGAACCGGGCGCCGACCGCCGGATCGCCGGCCACCCAGCGGGCCTTGATCAAGGCTTGTTGCTCCCAGGTCCAGGCGCTCCGCATCTGATAGGTGTGATAAGCCTCGACGTTGCTGACCAAAAGTCCGGAACTGCCCGAAGGCCGCAGTCGCAAATCAACCTCGTACAAAACGCCCGACGGCGTGTTGGTGGCGAGCAGATGGACGATGCGCCGGACCAGGCGGGAAAAGAACTCGGCCGTGGTGACCGATCTCTCGCCCGAGGTGGGCGCCGTGTCGACGCCGTCGTAGAGAAACACCAAGTCTAGATCGGACCCGTAACCCAGCTCAAATCCGCCCAGCTTGCCATAGGCGATGACGCCGAAGCCGTCCGGTGCGTCCAGCCGGGCGCCGGGCGGCGCGCCGTGCCGCGCGGCCGTCAGCCGCCAGGCGTGGCGAGTGACGAAGTCGAGCAGGACTTCCGCGATATAGGTCAGGTAATCGCTGACCACCATGATCGGTATGGCGCCTGAGAGATCCGCCGCCGCCACCCGCAGCACGCTGGCCTGCTTGAACTGGCGCAGGGCGATCATCAGCGCCTCCAGATCGCTTCGGTCGACCGATTCGAGCTTGCGTTCCAGTTCCCGCTGGAGTTCCGCCTTGGACAAGGGCGCGTACAGCGCGCGCGGGTCCAGAAGCTCATCCAGAAGCAGCGGCGACCGGGCGATGTAATGGCTGATCCAGGGGCTGGCCGCGGCCAGCTTGGCGAGCTGCCCCAGAGCCTGTGGGTTTTCGACGAGCAGGGTGAGATAAACGTTGCGGCTGGCGATGGCCTCGAGGATGTCGAGCATCCGCCCGAGGGTTTGGGACGGATGCTCGGTTTGAACGGCGGCTTTCACGAGCAGGGGCAACAGCCGTTTTAGCTCGGACTCGCCCCGGCGGGTCAGCTGGCGAACGGCGCGGGAGGCTTGAAAGCCTTCCAGCAGCGCCGCGGCGGCGTCCGGTTCCGCCCAGCCCTGCTTCTTCAGGAAACCCGCGATCTGGTCGCGGTTGCCGGGCAGCGTCAAAGTCTCCCGGCCGGCTTCGTCCGGCGTACCGGCGATCACCTGCCGAAAGAGGTCATGGACTTCGCGCCGCACCGCATCCAGTTCTCGCTTGAAGGATTCCCAATCGGGGTGGCCCAGCGCGAAGGCGATGGCCAGCCGCTCGACCGGAGCGGCGGGCAGATCGTGGGTCTGCCGGTCGACGTACTGTTGCAGCCGGTTTTCGACGGTGCGGAGATAACGATAGGCCCGCGCCAGCTTCCCGGCCGCCTCGCTCGGCAGCACCTTCAATTCCCGGAGCGCCTCCAGCGCCGTCAGGATGCGCCGCTCGCGCAGCCGCTTCTCGCGTCCGCCCCGGATCAGCTGGAAAGCCTGACCGATGAATTCGATCTCGCGGATGCCGCCCGGCCCCAGCTTGATGTTTTCCCGCCGGTCCTTCCGCCGCAGCTCCTGAGCGATCTTCTGCTTCAGCTCGCGCAGCTCGCCCAGGGCGCGATAGTCCAGATAGCGCCGGTACACGAACGGCCGCAGGAACTCCTCCAGCTCGCGCCCCGCCTCGAAGTCGCCGGCGATGGTCCGCGCCTTGACCATGGCATAGCGCTCCCATTCCCGCGCCTGAGCCTGGTAATAAGTTTCCATGGCGAAGAAATTCATGACCAGGGGCCCCGATTCGCCGAACGGCCGGAGCCGCGTGTCGACCCGGAACACGAAGCCGTCCTCGGTGGGGGATTCCAGCACCTTGACCAGGCTCCGCGCCAGCCGCGTATAGAATTCGGAATAGCTGGTCTCGCGCTTGTCCGGGAGCACGCCCTCGTCCCGATACGCGAAAATGAGATCGATATCGGAGGAGAAATTGAGCTCGGCGGCGCCCAGCTTGCCCATTCCGAGGACCACCAGGGATTGCGGCCGTCCGTTCCTATCGACCGGCGTGCCGCGCAGGGCGGAGGCGCTTCGGAACAGAAACTCCAGGCTCTCCTGCACGCAAACTTCGGCCAAGCGGGAAACCTCCTTAAGGGTTTCCTCGAGATCGGCCCAGCCGGCGATGTCCCGCCAGGCGATGCGCAGCATCTCCCGGTTGCGGAAGCAGCGGAGCACGGTCATCAGTTCGGCTTCGCCGCCGACGCTCTGCAGGGCTTGGCGCAGCAAATTCTGATATTCGTCGGCACCGTTCGAGCGCAGCAGCCGGCCGGATTCGATCAGTTCGAACAGTGATTCCGGCCGGCGGGCACACTGGCCGGCGACGAAAGGACTGATGGCCCATACCCGTCCCAGCGACTCCATGATTTCGGCCGGGAGGCTTTCCGCTCTGCCATCCTCCGTCTTTCGGCAAAATTCGCTCCAGGCGAGAAGGAGCGGCGGGCGGAGAGATTCCGGGATCGAATCCAGATTCGCGGGCAAGTCGGTCATCGGGGTCGCTCCTTAAAACGGCTTTTCTCTACCGGGGCGGGATTTATGGAGTCAAGCTTCTCACCACCTGGAGAAGAAATCGTCCCGGCCGGCGTTTTTCGCCCGAGCGTCGGCCAGCGCCTTGCCGATTTCCTCCTTGAGCTTGCGCTCGGAGAGCGACGCGTCAGGCCCGATCGGCGCTCGAGCGGCTTTCTCCAAAAACCCTAATGCCCGTTCGTACTCGCCTTGGCTCAGCAAGAAATCACCGTAAAAGTAGTTGGCATCGATGGCCTCGGGAAAAAGCTTCAACGCGGCTTCGAAATACTGCCGGGCGCTATCGTCGTCCCCATAGGAGAGGGGCCACCCGGGCAGGCGATGATATAGGTTCCCCAGCGTGATGTAGGCGGACGCCCCCATGGCGCGGGGGTCCAGGGTAATGGACTTTTCCAGCAAGCGGCGCGCCTCCTCCAGCTTGCCTAGCGACCCAAGGCCAATTTCGGCACGGGCGTAGCCGCACAAGATGATGGCTTCCAAAATCAGCGGCTCGGCCCGCTTCGGATAGCGCTCCGATACGGCGTGGACTTGCGCCAAGAGGTCCTTGAATCTCGCCACGTGCTGATCTTTTGGCAGGGTGTAGAAAATCTCGGCCCATTCCGCCTGCAAATCTTGAACGGTGGCTTCGACGTCCGATTCGGCGGCGTGAAGTCCGCCGAGGCCGAGCGCCAGCAAACCTAAGATAAAGAAGCGGTACAAAAATTTCGTGGTGCGGGAAGTGAACACGGGTAAGCATGAGGTGGGCAGTTCTGGTCCATTGTAGCAACCGCCTTGCGCGGGCGTTAAGTCATGGCCGATCCCCTGAAGATCCATCCGGCTTCGTCCAGTCCTAGCTTTCCCGACCTAGATTGCCTCTCCGACCGTCCTTGGCCCGCTTGCCACGACACCATCCCCATTCAGAGCAGCCTGGTTTCGAAGGCTGCGGCTCTTACATAAGGCTATCGCCATCAACGGGCGAGTTTGCCATAATATGCACATGTCCTGCACATAGGATTCTCAGGAGGTTATCATGGCGGCTGCCAATCAACGTATTCCGGTATTGGTCACGCCCCGGGAAAAATCCCGCATCGCCGAGATGGCGAGATCGGCGGGCGTATCCATGGGCGAATTTCTGCGGCGGGCAGCGGCGGCTTATCGGCCGGCCGGCGATGAAGCCTTGCTCGAGGGCGCGATGGCCCAAGTCCTCGAAACCACCCGAAAGGCCGAGCAGGCCATCGACGATGCCCTGGCCTATGTCGAGGCCTCCGACCGGCGCATCGCCCAAATGGAATCCCAACGGAAAGCGCGCTGATGGGCGTGACCGAGAAGATGTGGGACGCGCTGACCACCGTCATCAAGATGAACGACAAGGTGGAGCGCCTGGCGGAAACCGTCAAGGCGCAGCAAGCCAAAATCGAGGGCCTGACCGAGCGGGTCATCCGGCTCGAAACCGCGCTCGAAATCGCCTTGGCGGTGAAACGAGGCGGGCAGCCCCAGATTGAACATCGGGATCCGGAATAGCCGGTGTGATGATCGTGGCCCAGGCCCTACCTCTTAGTGCAACGCTAGTTACCTATCACGTGTCGGGTTTTCGAGGGTTAATGGATTGCGGTTGGAGGACTGGACCTAGCCTGTAGGCCGGGCACGTATTCAGTGCCAGACGAATCCGGGAGGGTGGGAATGTTAGACAGAGAAACCTGCCTAACCTACAAACCAAGCTTTGCTCAAGCATCTAGACCATGGCTGCCATGTTGAAGCGAACACCGCTTTTCAATCTTCACCTCGAATTGGGCGCCAAGATGATTCCTTTCGCCGGTTACCAGATGCCGGTGCAATATACCAAGGGTATTATCCACGAGCATCTGCACTGCCGCAGTCAGGCCGGTTTCTTCGATATCTCGCACATGGGGCAGTACCTGATCGAAGGCGACGATGCCGCCAGTGAACTCGAGCAATTGACACCCAGCGATATTACCGGCCTTAAACCCGGCCAGCAGAAATATACCGTACTTACTAATGATAATGGCGGCGTTATTGACGACATCATTGTCACCCGAGGCATGTCAGGATTGATGATCATCGTGAATGCGGCGTGCAAGAGCAAGGATTTCGCGCACTTAAAAAACCATTTATCTAGCCGGTGCCATCTCAAAGAGCTGTCCGACCATTCGTTATTCGCTTTGCAAGGCCCCGCCGCCGCGGTGGTTATGCGGAAGTTTTCTCCGCAAGCCTCGGAGTTATTTTTCATGCAAAGCTTTGAAGCCGAAATCGGCGGTATACAATGCAGTATCAGCCGCAGCGGCTATACCGGCGAAGATGGTTTTGAAATTTCGGTATCCAATCATTGCGCCGAACAGCTTGCCAGGCTATTGCTCGCCGAAGCTGAGGTTGAGCCCATTGGTCTTGGGGCGAGGGATACCTTACGGTTGGAAGCCGGATTGTGCTTGTACGGTCACGAACTCACGGAATCGATCACGCCGGTCGAAGCGGGATTGCAATGGGTATTCAAAAAAGGCCATTGTAAATTCCCCGGAGCCGACAAAATCCGGCATCAATTGCAACAGGGCCCGGACAGAATCCGCACGGGACTTCTGGTCGATGGCAAAATCCCGGTTCGCGAGGGCAGTGTTGTTGTAAATGACGAAGATATTGTCATCGGGCAGGTCACCAGCGGCAGTTTTTCCCCCAGTTTGGGCAGGCCGATCGCCCTGGCGCTGCTTAACCGAAATTCCGCCAGTTTGGGTAATAGGCTATACGCCAGAGTCAGGGATAAACCGGTTTCAGTTACCGTCGCCCCACTGCCCTTTATTCCGCATCGCTACCATCGCTTAAAAAAGAGCTGAACATCATGCCGACCTCTCGCCCAGGACTCGATCAACTGGAAATGCGTGGGAATTTCATCTCCCGCCACATTGGCCCCAGCCCACAGCAAACCCAAGAAATGCTGGCGGAGCTCGGATTAAAGGAACTGGATGACATCATAGAACGCGCGATTCCAGCCGACATCCTTATTCAAGAACCTTTAAAACTGACCGAGACCATTAGCGAACGTGCGGTAATCAACCATCTGCGAAGAATGCGCGAGCGCAATAAAGTATTCACCTCCATGATTGGCATGGGTTATTACGACACGATCATGCCGGCGGTGATCAGGCGCAACGTGCTGGAGAATCCTGGCTGGTATACGGCTTATACGCCCTATCAGGCTGAAGTCAGCCAAGGGCGATTGGAGGCCTTGTTAAACTTTCAGCAAATGATTGTTGATTTAACCGGCATGGAGTTGGCCAATGCCTCACTGCTCGATGAGGCCACCGCCGCGGCGGAAGCAATGGCCATGTCGCGGCGTTTGTCGAAAAGTGCCGCCAACAGTATTTTCGTGGATCAGGACTGCCATCCTCAAACCATAGCGGTGATTCAAACCCGGGCCCGTTCCCTGGGTTATGACATTATTATTGCTGATCCCTATACCGGCTTGGAACAGCATGATTTCTTTGCCCTGTTAGTACAATACCCAGGCTCGAGAGGGGGAATAAGGGACCTCAGCCAGATTACGGCAATTGCCCACACCAAATCCGCACTGGTGACGGTAGCCGCGGACTTGTTGAGCCTGGTGTTGCTCAAGCCGCCCGCGGAATTCGGCGTCGATATCGTCGTGGGCAATTCCCAGCGGTTTGGCGTGCCCATGGGTTATGGCGGGCCTCATGCCGCGTTCTTTGCAACCCGGGATGAATATAAACGGTCGGTTCCGGGCCGAATCATTGGGGTATCCAAAGACAGTCACGGTCAAATTGCGCTGCGCATGGCGCTGCAAACCCGGGAGCAACATATCCGTCGGGATAAAGCCACCAGCAATATTTGCACTTCCCAGGTTCTGCTTGCGGTCATCGCCGGGTTTTATGCGATTTATCACGGCGCGGAGGGCTTGCGTTTGATCGCCGGACGGGTACATCGCTATGCGCAAATCCTGGCGGCCGGAATCAGCCAGCTAGGCTATAAGGTCATCGGCGAATACTATTTCGATACGATAATGATCCATACCCCGAATCGGGCGAAGCGGTTCATTGCCCGAGCTGCCGAGGCCAATATCAACCTGCGCCTTATCGATTCCGATCATATCGGCATATCTCTGGACGAAACCACGACGCGGGCCAATATCAGAGAGGTATGGCAGGTTTTTGCATCGGCCACCGCCGATATTCCCGATATCAATGCGCTGGATGCCCGCATAACCGAATGCATTCCCGAACAGTTTCTGCGCACCGACGCGATTCTCCAGCATCCCGCCTTTTCGCTTTACCATTCGGAAACCGAAATGATGCGTTATATGCGCCGGTTAGCCCGCCGCGATATCGCCCTGGACCGCTCCATGATCCCGCTGGGCTCATGCACCATGAAGCTGAATGCCGCCACGGAAATGCAAACCATTTCCTATCATGAATTTAATGCATTGCATCCGTTCGCGCCGTTATACCAAACGCATGGGTATCAGCAGATGTTTTCAGAATTGGAAGATATGTTATGCGATCTGACCGGCTTTGACGCCTTTTCCCTGCAACCCAACGCCGGTTCCCAAGGTGAATATACGGGGTTGTTAGTCATCCGCAAATATCACGAAGTATCAGGTCAAGCGCAACGCAATATCTGTCTGATACCCGCTTCCGCGCATGGCACCAATCCCGCTAGCGCAACCATGGCGGGCCTCAAGGTCGTGGTAGTGGCTTGCGACGGAAACGGCAATGTCAGTCTGGATGATTTGCGGACCAAGGTTAAGGATTATCAAGACACCCTGGCCGCCTTGATGATTACTTATCCGTCCACGCATGGGGTTTATGAGCAGTCGTTCCGGGAAATCTGCGACATTATTCATCAGCATGGCGGTCAGGTTTATTTGGACGGTGCCAACTTCAACGCCCTGGTGGGCATCAGCCGCCCCGGTAAGATCGGCGCCGACGTGGCTCATCTAAACCTGCATAAAACCTTCTGCATTCCCCATGGCGGCGGCGGCCCCGGCGTGGGTCCCATTGGCGTTAAAGAGCACCTGGCGCCTTTCCTGCCGGATCATCCCGTGGTTGAGGGCGTCAACCCGGCCAAAGGCGAGCATGGCACGATTGGCACGGTATCCGCCGCGCCCTGGGGCTCCGCCAGCCTTTACACCATCTCCTGGGCTTATATCGCCATGATGGGCGCGGCCGGTTTAAAACAGGCGACGCTCACCGCGATTTTGAATGCCAATTATATCGCCAGGCGCTTAGCGCCTTATTACCCCATCTTGTACACGGGCAAAAACGGCTGGGTCGCGCATGAATGCATTATCGATTGCCATGAATTCAAAAAGACCTGCAACATCACCGTGGAAGATATCGCCAAACGCCTGATAGACTTTGGCTTTCATGCCCCCACCGTGTCTTTCCCGGTTGCCGATACCTTGATGATCGAGCCTACGGAAAGCGAGAATAAAACTGAAATCGATCGCTTTTGTGAAGCGTTAATCGCCATCCGGCAGGAAATCAAAGCCATTGAAACGGGCCGTGCCGACCCTGAAAATAACGTACTGCGCAACGCGCCGCATACCCATCGGTTATTGCTGCAAGAATGGACCCTGCCCTACTCAAGGCAACAAGCCTTTTTCCCCGACGGCAATCAGCATGACGACAAATACTGGCCGCCGGTAGGGCGTATTGATAACGTTTATGGCGACAAGCATGTAGTCTGCACCTGCCCGCCTCTCGCCGATTATCAATAATCTTTAGGTGAACTCACAATAGGGCTATGCAACGTTTCCGGACACAACGATAGGGTTACCTTTTCTAGCCTTTTCAGAATCGTAGGCGGGATTTACATAAATCCCGTAATGAACGCAAGATAATGTCAGCCGCCTCGCTTCGCTCTCGTTCGATTTGCCGTCTGAGGCGCGCCGTCCGCAAGACTTCATTCGGTGCAATAGAATACCCTACCCGACTTGCCGCCCTGATCGAACGGGCCGTCTGCGTCCTCATTTTCCGAGAGACCCGAAGTGAATCGGCCTCATTTCAAAACTGTCGCCTTAATCGCACCCGCTAACGTTAAAGATTGAGTGAATCCGGACGGTCTTCTCCTCTCAAGGGCCGAAGGCTTCCAGGAGGCGCTTGACGCCAGCCTCGACCTGCGCTATTAAGGAACAACTCTGTAAATCATGTATTTCTCAGAGCTTAACAATAATCCCTTGCGGAGGCTGAGCATGAAACGCATGTATTACCTCACGAGTAATCTCGACAGCACCGAGCAAATTTCCAACGACATTCATGCGGCCGGAATCACCGACTGGCACTTCCACGTCCTGAGCAAGGATGAAGCTGGACTGGATCGGCGCCATATTCAAGGGGCGAACCTCTTCCATAAACACGACATCATCCGTTACGGCGAACGGGGAGCTTTGCTAGGGTTCTGTTTGGCGTTGCTGGCTACGGGCTGCGCCGTGCGGGCCGAAATCTTCGGCGCCGGGGCAGGCGGTTTCGTTTACGTCGCTACCTTCGGTCTCATTACCTTGTTCGGCGCCTGGCTCGGAGGATTAATGGGCCTCGCTAGTGAGAACCAGACCATCGCTCAGTTTCATGCCGAGATCGACTCTGGCAAATATTTGATTCTTATTGACATTCGCCGGGACCAAGAGGAAGCCATCCGTAATCTCATGGCGACGAGACATCCGGAGGCGCGGCTCGTGCAGGTCGGTTCGACATTCATCCATCCCTTTCAAACCGCCGGCGGCACGCCGGCTTGATGAGCCATTCTCTTTGTTTGCCCTTTCAAGCCTTTCATACGATTTTCTTGAGTTGTAGCAATAAATGCGGATGAGAGGAGATCCGGCGAAATTTGGTAAAATACAAGCTATCCGTTCTTTGCTAATTATCCGTCGGTAATGCCGCCAAAACTCTACATCGAGACTCTGGGTTGCCAGATGAACGAGTACGATTCCGCCAAAATGCGGGATGTGCTCCATGCTTCGCATGGCTTCGAGCCGACTGCTGATCCCGAGCAAGCCGATGTACTCCTGCTTAATACCTGCTCGGTGCGGGAGAAGGCTCAGGAGAAGGTTTTCTCCGAACTGGGCCGCTGGCGTCCGCTCAAGCAGCGGCGGCCAGGCGTGGTGATCGGCGTGGGCGGCTGTGTGGCAAGCCAGGAAGGCGAGGCCCTGCAGAAGCGGGCGCCCTACGTCGATCTGGTGTTCGGCCCGCAAACCCTGCATCGCCTGCCGCAGCTCCTGGAACAGGTGCGCACGGAGCACAGACCCGCCATCGACGTGTCCTTTCCGGAAATCGAGAAATTCGATGCCTTGCCTGAACCTCGAGCCGAGGGTCCCAAGGCTTTCGTGTCAATCATGGAGGGATGCAGCAAGTACTGCACCTTCTGCGTGGTGCCTTACACCCGCGGCGAGGAAATCAGCCGGCCGCTGGACGACGTGGTGGCGGAAATCGTAGCCCTTGCAGACCAGGGTGTCCGCGAGGTGGTTCTGCTGGGCCAAAACGTCAATGCCTACCGAGGCGAGATGGCGGATGGGGATATCGCCGATTTTGCTCTGCTGCTCAACTATGTGGCGGCCATCGATGGCATTGAGCGCATCCGCTTCACGACCTCTCATCCGGTGGAATTCACCGACAGCCTCATCGAGGCCTACGCCGAGATTCCACAGCTGGTCAGCCATCTGCACCTGCCCGTGCAAAGCGGCAGCAACCGAATTCTAGGCTTGATGAAGCGCGGTCATACTCGCGAAGACTACATCGCCAAGATCGAACGGGTCAGAGAGGCGCGGCCCGGTCTCAGCCTCTCGTCGGATTTCATCGTGGGTTTCCCGGGAGAGACGGACGAGGATTTCGAAGCCACCATGGATCTTATTGAAACCCTGGGCTTCGATCATTCCTACAGCTTTCTTTATAGCCCCCGCCCCGGCACACCCGCCGCCGAGATGGAGGACAATGTACCTGTGGCGGCAAAAAAGGAGCGCCTCGCGCGCTTGCAGATGCGAATCAATGCCATGGCCGCGGACATTTCCCGCAGCATGCGGCATACCGTACAGCGGGTATTGGTGGAAGGCGTCTCGAAAAAGGATTACGCTCAGCTTTCCGGACGTACCGAAAACAATCGGGTGGTGAATTTCGCAGGACCTCCAACATTGATCGGTCAGTTCGTTGATGTGCTGATTACCGAGGCCTTGCCCAACTCCCTGCGGGGACGATGGATCAATGCTGCCGATCCCGACTTATCCATTCCAACAAGTCAAAACCTGACTGCCCAACTTGCTTAGTCCACTGACCACCTTGCAACTCAATCTGGAGCCCGCCGATAACGAACGGCTGGCGAGCCTTTGCGGACAATTTGACGAACATTTGCGCCAGATCGAACGGCGCCTCGGTGTGGAAATCGCCAATCGCGGCAATCACTTCGAAATTATGGGCTCGGACAAACCGGCTCAGGCCGCCACCAAAGTCATCCAGAGTCTGTTCGAAGCCAGCCGAGACGAAGTCATCACCCCCGAGCGGGTGCATTTGTCCCTGCAAGATTCCAACATCGAAGCCATGCTGGAAAACGGCGCTGAGGAAAGTGGCGCCGTGACCATTCGCACCAAGCGCGGGGTCATCAAGCCCAAGGGCGCGAATCAGCAGCGCTATCTCAGAAACATCCAGGAACACGACATCAGCTTCGGCGTGGGTCCGGCCGGCACCGGCAAGACTTATCTAGCCGTGGCCTCGGCGGTTGCGGCCCTTGAGCGGGAAGAAGTCCGGCGATTGATCCTGGCGCGCCCCGCCGTCGAGGCCGGGGAGAAACTCGGTTTTCTGCCGGGCGACATGGCCCAGAAGGTCGATCCGTACCTTCGTCCGCTGTACGACGCCTTGTATGAAATGCTGGGCTTCGAGCGAGTCGCCAAGCTCATCGAGCGCAACGTCATTGAAATTGCCCCTCTCGCCTTCATGCGCGGCCGCACGCTCAATGACTCCTTCATCATTCTGGACGAAGCCCAGAACACCACGGTGGAGCAGATCAAGATGTTTCTCACCCGCGTGGGCTTCGGCTCGAAGGCGGTGGTCACCGGCGACATCACCCAGATCGACCTACCCCGCAACAAAGAATCGGGCCTCCGCCACGTGCTCGAAGTGCTGAGGGATGTGAACGGCATCAGCTTCACCTTCTTCAGCTCCCATGATGTGGTGCGCCATCCGCTAGTGCAGCGCATCGTCGCTGCCTACGAGGCTTTCGAAAAGGCACGAGCTCTAGAAGATGGCTCACGTTGAGATTCAGAACGCCAGCACGGCGGATCACGTGCCCGAAGACGAGCAGTTCAGGCAATGGGCAGCGGGGGCGCTGCGAAGCCCCGATGCCGAGCTTCTCGTCCGAATCGTGGACGAACCGGAGAGCGCCGAACTGAACCGCGCTTACCGCCATAAATCAGGCCCTACCAATGTCTTGAGTTTTTCCTTAGAGGTGCCGGAAGGCGTACCCAACGCCTTCCTGGGCGATCTCGTGATCTGCGCCGGCGTCGTCGAGCGCGAGGCGCGGGAACAGAACAAAAATCCCGACGCGCATTGGGCCCACATGGTGGTCCATGGCGTACTACACCTGCAAGGCTACGCGCACGAAGAGGACAGCGAGGCCGAGGCCATGGAGGCGGAAGAAATCGCCATTCTCACCCGTCTGGGATTTTCCAACCCTTATGAATCCAATTGTCACGAAAAAGAGGCTATACCATCATGAACGAGGAGCAAGCGGGCGAGCATAGAAGTTGGCTCGAACGGTTGGGCCATTTCTTCGCCGGAGAACCCGAAGACCGCAAGGACTTGCTGGAACTCCTCCGAGCCGCTCAAAAACGGAATCTCCTGGAGCCGGAAGCCCTGTCCATGATCGAAGGTGTGCTGCAAGTCTCCGAACTCAGAGCTAGGGACATCATGACGCCCCGCTCCCAAATGGTGGTGGTGCCCCAGGATGCAGAGCTCGAAGCAGTGTTTCCTTTAGTGGCCGAATCGGCCCATTCGCGCTACCCCGTCATCGCCGAGGACCGCACGGAGGTGGTCGGCATTCTCCTGGTCAAGGACCTGCTCACCCATGGTCTCCAGGACCGCTCTCGGCGGGTGCGGGAAATCATGCGGCCGGCGTTGTACGTGCCGGAAAGCAAGCGGCTCAACATGCTGCTCACGGAATTTCGCGTTACCCGCAGTCACATGGCCATCGTGGTAGATGAATATGGCGCGGCGGCCGGCCTCGTCACCATCGAGGACGTGCTGGAACAGATTGTCGGCGACATCGAGGACGAGCACGATTTCGGCGAGGAAGAATACATCTTCCGCAAAAGCGACCGGGAATACACCCTCAAGGCCCTGACGCCCATCGATGAGTTCAACGATTATTTCTACGCCGATCTCAACGATGATGAATTCGATACCGTGGGCGGCTTGATCGTGCATCAACTGGGCCATGTGCCGAAGCGCGGCGAGCAGGTGGAAATCGGCCGGTTTCGCTTCGTCGTGCTCCGGGCAGACAACCGCCGTGTGCATCTCTTGAAACTGATCCTATTGCCGGACGATCGCCTCCAACCGGCGGCGCTGGCCAGCGCCCATTAACTGGGTCATTCCTTGCTTTACGAGGCCTTAGCCCTATTGGGCGGCCTGTTGCTGCCGCTCGCCTTCGCCCCCTTCGAAGCCCCTTTTCTTGCGATCATCGCCTTGGCCCTGCTGTTCGCCGCCTGGTCGAACGCCACGCCCGGCCAAGCCTTCCGTCGCGGCTATCTGTTCGGCCTGGGTCAATTCGGACTGGGTGTCTCCTGGGTCTACGTCAGCATGCACGATTATGGCGGCGCCGGCATTTTGGAGGCCGCCGGATTAACCGCGCTGTTCGCCCTGTTCCTGGCTCTCTATCCGGGTTTGGCCGGTTGGCTGGCGGTCCGTTGCCTCGGCGTCAACCGACAGCCCCCTCGGCCCAGCGCTCTCGCAGAGGAAGGCAGTGGCGAGGTGACACAGCGCGCCTTTCATTCGATCGCTGTGTTTCCCGCCGCCTGGATACTGCTGGAATGGTTCCGCGGCTGGTTTTTGAGCGGCTTTCCCTGGCTTCAAATCGGCTACAGTCAGATCGACACGCCCTTGTCGGGGTTGGCCCCGGTATTCGGCGTCTATGGCGTTGGCTGGGCGCTGGCGGTGCTCGCCGGGCTCCTCTTGGCGGCGCCGCGCTGGTCCGGCCGCCGGCGGTGGGGGGGCTTGATCGCGGTACTGGGACTGGTCGGCCTTTCGGAAAGCTTGGGCCACATCGAGTGGACCCGGCCCGGCGGGGAGCCCTTCAAAGTGGCGCTGCTTCAAGGCAATGTCCCGCAGGACGTCAAATGGCAGCCGGAATTCCAGCGCGCGACGCTGCAGACGTACATGGACATGACTCGCAAGCACTGGGACGCCAAGCTGATCGTCTGGCCGGAGACCGCGGTACCGGCGTTTTACCAACAGGTCAAGGACAGTTTTCTGGCCGGCCTGGAAGCGGAAGCCAGGGATCATGGCACGGATCTGCTTATTGGCGTGCCCTACTACAACGCTGCCGAAGAACATTACTACAACGCCGTGGCGGCATTGGGGCAAACGCCGGGGTTTTATTTCAAGCGGCATCTGGTGCCCTTCGGCGAATTCCTTCCTCTGCGGCCGCTGCTGGGCTGGATTCTGGACATCCTGCAAATCCCCCTCGGCGATTTTGCCTCGGGAAACGGCCGCCAGCCGCCCTTGATCGCGGCCGGCCATCCACTCGCGGCATCCATCTGCTACGAGGACATCTTCGGCAGCGAATCCTTGGTCAGCCTGCCGCAGGCCGCCTATCTCGTCAATGTCACCAATGACGCCTGGTTCGGCAATTCCATCGCGCCCCATCAGCATGCGCAAATGGCGCGGATGCGCGCTCTCGAAACCGGCCGCTGGATGCTCCGCGCCACCAATACCGGGGTTACCGCCTTCATCGATCCTAAGGGCGCCATTTCCCTCAGAGCGCCGCTGTTTCGGAAGACCTCTCTGGCCGGCTCGATCACGCCGATGCAGGGCAGCACGCCTTACATCCTCTGGGGGGATGGGCCGGTAATCGTCGGAGCCTTCGTGCTGTTGGGAAGCCTAGCTTGGCGACATCATCAGTCGTTCTCCAAGCCGATGCTCAACAGCAACAGGACGCGCCCGTAAGAGTGAGAGCGGTACCAGGAGAGGCCCTTACAGCGTCTCGCTCCATGGCCAAAGCGGCGCCGCGTTATGCCGTCCTATGAAATCAGCAACTCCACCCAATGCCGCACCAGCACCTTGGCCTGCGACTGGAGATGGGCGAGACAGCCGATATTGGCGGTGGCGATGAGGTCCGGCTCGCCCGCCTCCAGGGCCTTCAGCTTGGCGGCGAGCAGTTCTTGCGACAGTTTAGGCTGCAGGATCGAGTAGGTGCCCGCCGAGCCGCAGCAAAGATGTGGATTGGCGACCGGAATCAATTCGAAGCCCAGACTTCTCAACAAGCCCTCCACGAGGCCGTTCAGCCTCTGACCGTGTTGCAGGGTGCAGGGCGATTGGAAAGCGATCCGGCGAGTCGATGGCGGTCGAAGCTTCTCCCAGTCCCCACTCGCGACGACTTCGCCGATATCCTTGGCCAGCGCCGAGACCCGTTCCGCCTTTTCCGCGTAGACCAGATCGTGTTTCAAGATTTGGCCGTATTCCTTGACCATCACCCCGCAGCCGCTGGCGGTGATGACGATCGCCTCCGCCCCTGCCTCGATGTAGGGCCACCAGGCGTCGATGTTGCGGCGCATGAAATCCTTGCCTTCCTCATGAGCGGCCAGATGGTAGCTGAGCGCGCCGCAGCAGCCGCCGCCTTCCGGGCGGATCAGGCCGATGCCGAGCCGGTCCAGGACATTCGCCGCCGCCGCGTTGATGGAAGGCGCCATGACCGGCTGCACGCATCCCTCCAGGATCAGCATCTTGCGGGCCTGGGGGCGAGACGGCCAGGCGGCGGCAGGGGCGCGGATCGGGATTTTTCCACGCCATGCGGCGGGCAAGAGGGGCCGCATCCGCCGGGCTACCGCCAGCAAGGGTCCGAACCGCCTCGGGTAAGCTAAAAGCTTGCGCAATGCCAGACGCTGCAGCCGCTGGCGCCAGGGACGCCCGACCTTCTCCTCGATGATGCCGCGGCCGATATCCGCCAGGCGCCCGTACCGAACGCCGGATGGGCAGAGGGTCTCGCAGGCCCGGCAGCTCAGGCAACGGTCCAAGTGCAATTGGGTGCGGGCGCTGACCTCCTGTCCTTCCAGCATGGTTTTGATGAGATAAATCCGCCCCCGTGGCCCATCCAATTCGTCGCCCAACAACTGGTAAGTCGGACAGGTGGCGGTGCAGAAGCCGCAATGCACGCAATTCCTCAGGATTTCATCCGCTTCGCGCCCCTCGGGCGTGTCCTTGATGAAATCGGCGAGCTGGGTTTGCATCAAAAATCCTCGTAAAGCCGTCCGGGGTTCAGAAGGCCATCAGGATCAAAGGCCCGCTTCAGGTTCCGATGCAAGGCCTTCAACGCCGGCGGCAAGGGTTGGAACACCGCCCCGTCGCCGGAACGGCCTCGGAATAGTGTCGCATGCCCTCCCACCCTTTCAGCCTCCTGAAACACGCTTTCGGCGGGCGCATCGCTTCGCAGCCAGCGCAAGGCCCCGCCCCAGTCATAGAACCAGTGACCGGGCAAGTCGAGCTTTGGGGTAGCCGGCGCCACCGACAGCCGCCACAAATCAGTACCCAGGGCGGGATATTCGAAAAATCGCCCGCGCTGCTCCTTTAGACGGTGCCAAAAGCCCGGGCCGTCCGCGGCCGCATCGCCGCCGAGCTTGCGGCGCGCCGCTTCGACCGCTGATTCAGCCCCGGCAAGGCGCAGGTACGCCCAACTTTCGTCATACGCCAGCCCTGAAATCGGCCAGGGCTCGCCGCACCAGCGATTCATGGCCGACAGAGCCTCCGGGGTCGCCATGGGAAACACCAAGGTCTGCTCATATTCGGGCTTGGGCAGGACTTTCAGGGATATTTCCAGCAACACGCCCAAGGTGCCGAGCGCCCCAACCATCAACCGCGACAGATCGAAGCCCGCCACGTTTTTCATCACCTGTCCGCCAAAAGACAGGATTTCACCCTTGCCGTTCAGTATTTTGCAGCCAAGCACGCAATCCCGGACCGAGCCGGCGAAAGCCCGCCTTGGTCCCCCGAGGCCGCAAGCCACAGTCCCGCCCAGGGTCGCGCCTTCGCCGAAATGGGGCGGCTCGAAGGCCAGCGTCTGGCCGTGTTCGGCCAGGAGCGCCTCAATCTCGGCCAAGGACGTGCCGCTTCGCGCGGTCAGCACCAATTCGGTGGGTTCGAAACTCAGAATGCCGCGGTGGGAGGTGGTTTCCAGGGGCATCGCATCCGCCGTCATCACTCGCCCATAGAACGCCTTGCTGCCGCCGCCCGCGATAGCCAGCGGTCGGCCCGCCGCGATGGCGTCGAGCAGGGTTTGCCGAAGGAACGCGCTGTGGTCGGAATTCATGGTGCCGCCTGGCAGGACGAGTTTGCAAGCTTGCACAAAGCCCGGGATAAATCAACTAAAACCGCGCCAGCTCCGGGTGCGGCAGCTTTCCCTCGTGCACGTGCATGGCGCCGAATTCGGCGCAGCGGTGCAAACTCGGGATGCCCTTGCCCGGGTTCAACAATCCCTTGGGGTCGAAGGCCGCCTTGACGGCGTGGAATTGCGCCAGCTCCGGGCCGGGGAACTGCAAGCACATTGGGTTGAGCTTTTCCATGCCGACGCCGTGCTCGCCGGTCACGGTACCGCCGACGGCCACGCAGAGCTTCAGAATCCGCTCGCCGAACCCCTCGGCCCGCTCCAGCTCGTCCGAGTGGTTGGCATCGTACATGATGAGGGGATGCAGGTTGCCGTCACCCGCGTGAAAGACATTGGCGACCGGGAGGCCATATTCGGCCGAGAGCTCGCCGATGCGCCGCAGCACCTCGGCCAGATGACGGCGGGGGATGGTGCCGTCCATGCAGTAATAATCCGGAGCGAGCCGGCCGATGGCCGGAAACGCGGCCTTGCGGCCGGCCCAGAGCTTTCTGCGCTCGACCTCGTTTTGAGAGCGGCGGACCTCCAGGGCGCCGCACCGCGAGAGTACGCCAAGGGCCTTGGCCGTATCAGCCTCCACCTGCTCCGGCGTTCCATCCAGTTCGCACAAGACGATCGCGGCGGCCTCGACGGGATAACCGACGTGGACGAAGGCTTCGACCGCCCGAAGCGCGATGTTGTCCATCATCTCCAGGCCGGCCGGCAACAGCCCCGCCGCGATGATCGCCGCCACGGCGGCTCCGGCCGCCTCGATGCTCGCAAAGGACGCCAGCAGCACCTGGGCGTAGGGCGGGACGGGAAGCAATTTCACGACGATTTCCACGATGATCCCCAATAGTCCCTCGGAGCCGCACAGCAGCGCCAAAAGATCATAGCCGGGACCGTCGAGTCCCGAACCGCCCAAAGTCACCAGCTCTCCCTCGATCGTCAGCATCCGGACCTCGAGGACGTTGTGCACCGTCAGCCCGTATTTCAGGCAATGCACCCCGCCGGAGTTCTCCGCCACGTTGCCGCCGATGGTGCAGGCGATCTGCGAGGAAGGATCCGGCGCGTAGTAAAGGCCGTGAGGCGCGGCGGCCTCGGAGATGGCGAGGTTGCGCACGCCCGGCTGGACTCGCGCCGTGCGGTTGAGCGGGTCCAGCGCCAGGATGCGCGTGAATTTGGCGAGGCTCAGCAGCACCCCGTTAGCGACCGGCAAGGCCCCGCCCGAGAGTCCCGTGCCCGCGCCCCGCGCCACCACCGGCACAGCGTGCTCGTGGCACAGCCGCAGCACTGCCTGGACCTGCTCCAAGGTCTCGGGCAAGGCCACGATCCAGGGCAATTCCCGATAAGCCGAAAGGCCATCGCATTCATAGGGGCGAAGATCCTCGGCCTCGGACAAGAGCGTATCCGGCGGCAGATGCCGTTCCAGAAGATCAAGGAAGCGGGCGCGCTCCATGGCGTGGTGCTTGCGCTCGGAGGGATGGGTTTTGTAGGCCATGAGCGATCGGAGAATCAGGAAAAAGGCGGAGAGTCTTCGCGGTCCCTAAGCAAAAACAGCCGGTGCAGCAGCATGCCGGCGATGAATCCGCCGAGATGACCGAACCAGGCCACATCCGAGTAGTGCCCGGCTGAAACCAGGCCGGTGGTGGCCCGGTACAGCTGAATGATGACCCAAAGCCCCAGAAAAGCAATAGCCGGAACCTCGACGAACAAGGGCAGGAAGAACACCCAGATCACGATCCGGGCATAGGGAAACAGGAAAAAGAACGCCCCCATGGCGCCGGCGATGGCGCCGGACGCGCCGATGGTGGGTATCGTCGATAAGGGATTGGCATACACGTGGACGGCTCCGGCGGCCAGGCCGCACAAGATATAAAAGGCCAGGAAGCGCACGCCGCCCATGCGGTCCTCGACGTTATCGCCGAAGATCCACAGGAGCCACATATTGAAAATCAGGTGCACCCAACTCCCGTGCATGAAGATGCTGGTGACGAACGGCGTATAGTCCCGGACTGGAAAGTCGGTTTTGGCCGCCCACTCGGGATAGGCGAAACGGGCCGGCACCAGCCCGTAGAGATGCTGAAAGGAGCGTAGGGCCTGCTCGGGTAGGAGTTCGCTGTAGGCGAAAGCCGCCGTGTTGATGGCGATGAGCGCCCAGGTAATCCAGGGATTGTGCCGCAGCGGCAGGGTATCGCGGTAGGGAATCATGCCGCGGCGGCGGCTCGAACGGACTGCCTCGCCGATCGCAGGGCCGCCGCGCCGGTCATGTCCCGCCCTTTTGCGCCCGAAAATCCACGAACACGTCCACGGCGCCGAGCAGGGCCAGGCCGGCCAGGACAAATTGCGGCAGGTAAGCCAGAGCGAGATAAAGCGGCGCGGCCCACCCCCAGGAAAGCCCGCGCACGGCGATCACGCCGTGGATCACGGCCAGGCCGACAAAAAAATAGAGCAGGATGGCGATCATGAACAAATCGGCCACGAGCACTCGATTCCATAGTCCCGCCGCCCATACGACGCCGACCGCCACCGGCAAGGTCAGCCGAGGCAGCCGCAGACGCCGGAATTCGGGGCCGAAGCCGCCGGGATTATAGACCAGGGATTGCAGCCAGCGGCCGAACAGCAGCGCGAGCATGAGGCTCAGGCCGTACAGGACGGCCAGGAAGCCGTTCATCAAGCGCAGTGTGCCGTTCTCCTCGAAACCCTGCACCGTCGCGCCGGGCACCCCCGCCACCGCCCGCTTAAGCCAAGCGTGCCAGAATTCGACCACATCGCCGGTGACGAGATGCACCGTCAGCACATAGCCGACGAGCGTCAGCCCGATCGCCAGCAGGGCGAAACCCTGGGATTCCGTGCGCCGCAACACTTCCGCCGCCAGCAGCAAGGGCGGCCAGAGGGCGAATACCAGCGGAAACTCGAGTCCCGGCCGCGAACCCAGCATGTACCAGCCGGCCGTCACCGCGAGGGTCGCGACGAGGCTGGCGGCGAGACCATACCGCCAACCTTTCCTGAGCCCCGCAAGGCCAATCACGGCCGCGCTCAGGAGGGCGAAGGGCGGCATTTTCAGGGCCACGATGCCCAACAACCCCGCCACGGCTCCCGCGATCCAGAGACTGCGCATGACAAAAGCGGCGAATTCCCGCATCTCAAGTTTCCTTCTAGTTAAGTGCTGCCGAAGACTGTCCCGATACCTCGCTCCATCGCGGGCGGGTCCAATGTTTACAAGTCAACGACGGCCAGGCATCGAGGGCGTCAAATCTTACCGATTCCGGCCCTCGCCGGGCGAATCTTTTTCGAAGACTTCCGAGGCTCGGCGGCGAACGGAATCGCCGCCCAGGGATCATTCAGCCAGCTTTCCCACGATGTGCGCC
Organism: Methylococcaceae bacterium; assembly: GCA_902810705.1. GTDB lineage: Bacteria > Pseudomonadota > Gammaproteobacteria > Methylococcales > Methylococcaceae > CADDYU01. The sequence continues at coordinate 14,289 of CADDYU010000006.1, read as the reverse complement.
ACGGCCGCCGTCAGCTTCTTCGCGTAGGATATGTGCAGGAACTCGTTCGGGCCATGGGCGTTGCTTTTTGGGCCCAGGACCCCGGTGATGAGAAACTGCGCCTCCGGGAATTGCTCGCCCAGCATGCCCATGAACGGAATGCTGCCGCCCAAGCCCAGATAAACCGCGTCCTTGCCGCAGAAGGCCAGGGACGCTTCGCGGGTCGATTGCTCCAGCCATGGCGCGAGCGCCGGGGCGTCCCAGCCGGTGCCGGCCTGATCGAACTCCACGGTGATTTGCGCGCCATAGGGCGGATCGACGGTCAGGACCTTGCGGATGGCCTCTTCCGCCGTTCGGCCGTCCACCGTGGGCGGCAGGCGGATGGAGAGTTTGAACGCGGTGTGGGAGCGCAAAATATTGCCGGCCGATTCGATGGCCGGCAGGCCGTTCTGCCCCACCACGCAGAGGGTCGGCCGCCAGGTGTTGTTGAGGAGGAGCTCGGCCGCGTCCTCGCTGACGGCGCGGAGCCCCGGCACGGCGCTGAAGCTCTCCAGAATGGCGCCGCCCAGGATCTTCGCCGCCGCCTCGGCCTGCCGCCGGCGCGGCAGGGGGATCTCGACCTTGAGTTCGGGCAAGCGGATTTCGCCGGTCGCGGCATCCTCGATCCGGTCCAGGAGCTGCCGCATGATCCGCATCGACGAGGGCACGATGCCGCTGGCGATGCCGGAATGGGTGGTCTCCTCGAGCACCTTCACGTCGACCACGCAGCCGACCACGCCTCGGAGCGAGGTGGTGGACCAGAGCCGCTCGTAGTCGCCGCAGCCGGAATCCAGGGCGATGACCAGCTTGGGGCGGCCGATGCGATGGGCATGGCTTTCGAGATAGGCCGGCAGGTCCGGCGAGCCGCTTTCCTCGGAAAATTCGATGAGGATCACGACCCGGGGCCGCTTCCGGCCTTCCAGGGCCTTCAAGGCGGCGACTGCGGCGAACAGGGCATAGCCGTCGTCCGCCCCGCCCCGGCCATAGAGCTTGCCGTCCCTGAGCACCGGCGTCCACGGCCCCAAGCCCTCGCTCCAGCCCTCCATTTCCGGCTGCTTGTCAAGATGGCCGTAAAGCAGGACGGTGTCGTCCGTGTCTCCAGGCGCCTCGATCAGAAGGAGCGGCGTCCGGCCGGGGAGCGACAGGTCGTGAACGGTCCAGCCGGGAATGGCATGGGCGTTCAGCCAATCCACCGCCAGCCGGCGCGCCTTTTCCATGTGGCCGTGGACTTCCCAGTTGGGGTCGAAATGGACGGACTTGCTCGGGATTTTGATGTACTCGATCAGGGCAGGGAGGATTTCAAGGTTCCAGAATCGATCGACGGATTGCAGCAGCGTATCGGTCTGTAAGCTCATGGGAATTGTTTTCAGAAGAAGTAAAACCGTGAGGCGATTCGGTAGAATCCCCTCAATCTAGCCTCGGCAGGTCCTAAAGTCTGTCACAGCGGAAGCGGCCAGGCGAGATGCCCCGGCCGCTTCCCCGCCACGCACATGCCGAGGGCGGCCAATCCCGAGAGAATCGCGTGACTTACAGCACCTGCCCCAAATGCCACTATACCCGCCAGGCCAAGGACGAGGCACCGCCGGAGCTCTGCCCCGCCTGCGGCCTGGTATTCTGGAAATGGGAGAAATATCACGGCCGGGCGAATCGGGAACCCGGCGAGACCCCCGATCGAGCCGTGGAAAACATCATTAGTTACACTCACGATCCGGCCCCTTCCTGGCGGAAGCGGCTGTGGGAATCTCTCCGCGCCTGCCCGGAAACCGGCGCGGTGTCCTGGGCGGGCCGCTGCCTGGTCTGGGTGCTGCTGCTGGCTTGGGGCGGCTGGTTCTTCGTCCAAGGCCCCGGCGACTACGAGGCGGTCGGGGAATCCTTCCTGCACCGCGTCGACCTGGTGTTCCACGAGGCCGGCCACGTGATCTTCCTGCCTTTTGGCGATTTCCTGCACATCCTGGGCGGCAGCCTCGGACAGCTGTTGATGCCGCTGATCGTCACGCTGGCTTTCCTCCGCCAGGGCGATCCCTTCGGCGCCGCGGTGGGCCTCTGGTGGCTGAGGCAAAGCACGATGGACGTGGCGATCTACATCCATGACGCCCGCGCGCTCGAATTGCCGCTGTTGGGCGGGGGAACCGGCTACGACGATCCCGACCGGCACGACTGGAACCATCTGCTGGGCCGTCTGGGATGGCTGCGGCGGGATCACGCCATCGCGGGATTCGTTTACATGATGGGGCGAATCGCGATCCTGCTGGCAGAATTGTGGGGCGGGAGCCTGCTGCTGCGCCAATTGCGGAAATTGCGGGATAATGAGTTTTGACCCAGCGAAACACCATGACGGCGATACCCATCATCACCATCGACGAACTCATCGCCCGTTACGACGCGCTGCTGCTGGACGCTTACGGCGTACTGGTGCATCGGGACGGCCCGCTGCCGGGCGCGGTGGAGCTCGTCGCCGCCTTGAACCGGCTCGGCAAGCCCTATTTCCTTTTGACCAACACCGCCGCCCGCCTGCCGGAACACGCCGCCGAACGGTATCGGAGCTTCGGCCTCGATTTCGATCCGGGGCAAATCCTCACCTCGGGCTCGCTGATCGCACCCTATTTCGCCGCTCATGGCCTGGTGGGCCGCCGGGTCGCCGTGCTGGGTCCGGAAGACAGCGTCCGCTACGTGGAACGGGCCGGCGGCCGGGTGGTTCCGGCGCGGGAGGATTTCGAGGTGCTCCTGGTCGGCGATCAGGTGGGATTTCCCTTCCTGGAAACGGTGGACACGGCCCTGAGCCGGCTCATCGCGCGACTGGATCGCGATGAGCCGGTCACGCTGATTCTGCCCAACCCGGACCTCATCTATCCGAAGGCCAGGGGCTTCGGGATCACCTCGGGCGCGGTGGCGCTGATGATCGAGGCGGTGCTGAAACAGCGTTATCCCGATCGACCGGACCTCGGTTTCGTGCGGCTGGGCAAGCCCGAACCGGGCTTGTTCGAGGAAGCCGTCCGAAGGGCCCGGACCCGCCGCCTGGTGATGATCGGCGATCAGATCGAGACCGACATCCGGGGCGCGAACGGGGTCGGGATCGACTCGGCCCTGGTGGCGGGCGGCGTCGCCGGAGCCGGGTTCGCGACCGGAGCATCGGCGGCACGGCCGACCTATCTCCTGGCCTCGATCGCGCCCGGTCGGTAGCCCGGCTTATGCTCTAGGCCCGGCGCCGGCCCGTGTCAAGTATCTCCAAACAGCAAATAGCCGGTCAGGACGACACCGAGCAGCGCCACCATGACATTCCCGAGCATGCCTACGCCGACCCGGTAGCCTTCGGGAATTTCCACCGGCTTCAAGGTCCTCAGCACTTTCCGGTACTGCCAGGCGGACAAAATGGCGATCAGCGCGCCGAACGAAATGAACGCGATGCCCGCCCAGAACGAAACCCCGCGCGGCAACTCTGCGTTCGATCCGGCCGAAACCAAATGGACGAACAGGCCAAACCGCTCCATGACGAAGCCGAACGCCATCCAGGCCAGGCTCGTGCGGTTCCAGGCCAGAAGGGTGCGCTCGGCGGCGAAGAAGACGCGGGGGTCGGTCAGATCGGACATGGGAATTTGGGCAAATCAAAAACAAGAGCGGATGAACAGCCCTTTAAGCTTAGTACGGCGGGCATGGCTATAACATTCTCGCCGCTTTTATGACAAAATGCCGCATTTTCAATCATCGCGGGAGACTTATTAATGCGCGTAATCCTTCTAGGAAGTCCGGGATCGGGAAAAGGCACGCAGGCCAAGGCCATCACCGAAAAATTCCATATCCCGCAGATTTCCACCGGCGACATGCTCCGGGCCGCGGTGCGGGAAGGTACGCCGCTGGGACTCGAAGCCAAGAAAGTCATGGACGCGGGCCAACTGGTGTCGGACGACATCATCCTCGGGCTCATCAAGGAGCGCATCGCCCGGGATGATTGCAAAAACGGCTTTCTGTTGGACGGCTTTCCCCGCACCATCGCCCAGGCCGAGGGTTTGGAGGCTTTGGGCGTGCCTATCGACCATGTGGTGGAGTTCGTGGTGGACGACGAGGAAATCGTGCGGCGCATGAGCGGGCGGCGGGTCCATCCCGGCTCCGGGCGCAGCTACCATGTGACTTTCAATCCCCCGCAGCACGAGGGCAAGGACGATGCTACCGGGGAACCGCTCATCCAGCGCGATGACGACAAGGAGGAGACGGTGCGAAAGCGCCTGCAGGTTTATCACGAGCAGACTAAACCGCTTGTGGACTACTATCGGCGGAAAGCCAGCGAAGGAGCCGTGAAATTCGCCAGCATCGATGGGGTCGGCAGTCTGGATACCGTGACGGAGAGGCTGTTTGCCGCATTGAAATGAGTCCATTCCCCAGCCTCTCGAAAAAGGCGCTTCATCACGCCGCTGTAAGACCAAAGTCCGTCTGAATTGTTCGCGATCCTCAATCCTACAAGAGGCAAGCCCATGCCCGGCAAAACGCTTTATGACAAGTTGTGGGACGACCACTTGGTATGCACCGAGCCGGACGGTTCGGCGCTGATTTACATCGACCGCCATTTGCTCCACGAGGTCACCTCGCCCCAGGCGTTCGAGAGCCTGCGCCTGGCCAGGCGAAGGCTTTGGCGCCCCGCGGCGAACCTCGCGACGGTCGACCACAACGTGCCGACGATCGGCCGCGAGCGCGGCATCGCCGATCCGGTTTCGCGCTTGCAGGTGGAAACCCTGGACCGCAATTGCGCGGAGTTCGGCATCCTCGAATTCGACATGGGCGACGAGCGGCAAGGCATCGTCCACGTGATGGGGCCGGAACAGGGCGCCACGCTGCCGGGCATGACCGTGGTGTGCGGCGATTCCCATACCGCCACTCACGGCGCGTTCGGCGCGCTCGCCTTCGGCATCGGCACCTCGGAAGTGGAGCTCGCTCTCGCGACCCAGTGCCTGGCGCAGCGCAAGGCCAAGAACATGCTGGTGCGGGTGGAGGGCACACCGGGCGCGGGAGTCACCGCCAAGGACCTCGTTCTCGCCATCATCGGCAAGATCGGGACGGCGGGCGGCACCGGCTACACCATCGAATTCGCGGGTTCCGCCGTGAGGGGCTTATCGATGGAAGGCCGCATGACGCTCTGCAACATGGCGATCGAGGCCGGCGCCAGGGCCGGGCTGATCGCCGTGGACGAGACCACCATCCAGTATCTGCGCGGCCGCCGCTTCGCCCCTTCGGGCGAGTTGTGGGACAGGGCGGTGGAAAACTGGCGCAAGTTGCACAGCGACGAGGATGCGGAATTCGATGCCGTGGTGGAGATCGACGCGGGCGCCATCAAACCGCAGGTCACCTGGGGAACCTCGCCCGAAATGGTGGTCCCGGTCGACGGCAGGGTGCCCGATCCCAACCAGGAGAGCGATCCCGTCAAGCGGGAGAGCATGAAAAGAGCTTTGCGCTACATGGATTTGCGCCCCGGCACGCCCATTTCCGAAATCCGGATCGACCGGGTGTTCATCGGCTCCTGCACCAACGGCCGCATCGAGGATCTGCGCGCCGCCGCGGAGATCGTCAAGGGCCGCAAGGTGGCGGACAACGTCACCCAGGCGCTGGTGGTGCCGGGCTCGGGGCCGGTGAAACAGCAAGCGGAGCAAGAAGGCTTGCACCGCATCTTCCTGGAAGCCGGCTTCGAATGGCGCGATCCGGGCTGTTCCATGTGCCTCGCCATGAACGCCGACCGATTGGAGCCGGGCGAGCGCTGCGCCTCCACCTCCAACCGCAACTTCGAGGGGCGCCAAGGCTACGGCGGCCGCACCCACCTGGTCAGCCCGGCCATGGCGGCGGCGGCGGCCGTGTGCGGCCACTTCATCGATGTTCGCGCGCTTCCCGCCCTGCCGGTCAAAGCCACGAACACGGCGCCGCAAGCCCGCGCTCATACCGAAGCGGCAGGCGGGGCAATTGCAGCCGCTCCGCAATCGGAAGCTACAGACGTTCCGAAATCCGCGGCGGAACCGCCTCAAGTCCGGGCGGCCAAAACCACAAGAACCAGGAAATCCGCGAAAACCGGAGAACAGGCCGCCACGGCCAGGCGTTCCAGCCCAGCGCGCCGGAGAGGGCCCAAACCATGAAACCGTTCTATCGCATCAGTTCCAGGGTCGTTCCCCTCGACCGCGCCAACGTCGATACCGACGCGATCATTCCCAAGCAGTTCCTGAAGTCGATCCGACGCAGCGGTTTCGGGGCCTACCTGTTCGATGAATGGCGTTATCTGGACCGGGGCGAGCCGGACATGGACTGCTCCAACCGGCCGTTGAATCCGGACTTCGTGCTGAACAAGCCCTGCTATTTCCGGGCGCAAATTCTCCTGGCCCGCGAGAACTTCGGCTGCGGCTCGTCACGGGAGCACGCGCCCTGGGCACTGGAGGACTACGGTTTTCGGGCCATCATCGCCCCGAGCTTCGCCGATATCTTCTATAACAACTGCTTCAAGAACGGCATCCTGCCGATCGTGCTCGACTCGGCGGTCCTGGACCGGCTGTTCAAGGAGGCGGCGGAAGTGGGTTATCACCTCCACATCGACCTGGACGACCAAACCATCACCACCAAGTACGGCGAGCGGATCGGCTTCGAGATCGAACGCTCGCGCAAGCACAGGCTGCGGCACGGGCTGGACGACATCGGCCTCGCCTTGCAGCATGCGGCGGAAATTCGCGCCTACGAGGCGCGCCGGCGGGAGGCGGCGCCCTGGCTGTTTCCCGAGGCCGCTTAACGCTCGTGATATAAAAAGAATAGGATCATCGAACCCATGACCCGAAAAATCGCAGTATTGCCCGGCGACGGGATCGGCACCGAGATCGTGGCCGAGGCGCTCAAAGTCCTGGATTGTCTCAGGCAGGATTTCGGCCTCGCGGTGGAAACCGAAGAGGCCCTGATCGGTGGCGCCGCCTATGATGCCAAGGGCACGCCCTTCCCGGAGGAAACCCTAAGCCTCTGCCAAGCCGCGGACGCCGTGCTGCTAGGCGCGGTCGGCGGGCCGAAATGGGAATCCCTCGATTATTCCGTGCGGCCCGAGCGCGGGCTCCTGGGGCTCAGATCCGAACTGGAGCTGTTCGCCAACCTGCGTCCGGCCATTCTCTATCCGCAGTTGGTGGGGGCCTCGACCCTCAAGCCCGAAGTGGTATCCGGACTCGATATCCTCATCATTCGGGAACTGACCGGCGGCATCTACTTCGGCCAGCCCCGCGGCCGGCGCATCAACGAAAAAGGCCAGCGGGAAGGCTACAACACCTTGGTTTACAGCGAATCGGAAATCCGTCGGATCGGCCACATCGCCTTCCAAACCGCGCAAAAACGCAACCGCCGGGTGTGTTCCGTGGACAAGGCCAACGTGCTGGAATGCACCGAGCTTTGGCGGGAGGTCATGATCGAGGTGTCCAAGGACTACCCGGACGTGGCGCTTTCCCACATGTACGTCGACAACGCCGCGATGCAATTGGTGCGCGCTCCGAAACAGTTCGACGTGATGGTCACGGAAAACATGTTCGGCGACATTCTGTCCGACTGCGCGGCGATGCTGACCGGCTCCATCGGCATGCTGCCCTCGGCCTCGCTGGACCAGAACGGCAAGGGCATGTACGAGCCCATCCACGGCTCGGCTCCGGACATCGCCGGCAAAGGCATCGCCAATCCCATCGCCACGATCTTGTCGGTCGCCATGCTGCTGCGCTACAGCTTCGACGATGCCGCCAGCGCCGAGCGGATCGAGCGGGCCGTGGTGGCGGCCCTGGACGCGGGCCTACGCACCACGGATATCTATTCGGAAGGCACCCGCAAGGTCGACACCGCGGAGATGGGCGATGCCATCGTGTCGGCGCTCCGCGCCTCGAACTCTTAACCGCATACCCATATCACCATGAGCAAGACATACGATGTGGCCGTATTGGGCGCCACCGGCGCGGTCGGCGAGACCATGCTCGCCATCCTCGCCGAGCGCGATTTTCCGGTAGGCAAGGTCCACGCGCTGGCCAGCAGCCGGTCCGCCGGCAAGCAGGTGGAGTTCAAAGGGACTCTACTGAACGTACAGGATGTCGCCGAGTTCGATTTCGCGAAGGTCCAGATCGGCCTCTTTTCCGCCGGCGCCTCGGTTTCCGCCGTCTATGCCCCGAAAGCGGCGGCGGCGGGCTGCGTGGTGGTGGACAACACCTCCTGCTTTCGTTACGAGGACGACATCCCGCTGGTGGTGCCGGAGGTCAACCCGGAGGCCATCGCCCGCTATGAAACGCGCGGCATCATCGCCAATCCCAACTGTTCCACCATCCAGATGGTGGTGGCCCTAAAGCCCATTCACGACGCCGTGGGCATCGAGCGCATCAACGTCTGCACCTACCAGGCGGTATCCGGCACCGGCAACAAGGCCATCGAGGAACTCGCCAGCCAGACCGCGCAACTACTTAACGGCAAACCCGCCGAGGCCAAGGTTTATCCCAAGCAGATCGCGTTCAATGCCCTGCCCCAAATCGACGTCTTCATGGACAACGGCTACACCAAGGAAGAAATGAAGATGGTCTGGGAAACCCGCAAGATCATGGGCGACGAGAGCATCCAAGTAAATCCCACCACGGTGCGGGTGCCGGTGTTCTTCGGCCATTCCGAAGCGGTGCATATCGAGACGCGGGAGAAAATTACGGTTGAGCGGGCCTTGGAACTGTTGCGGCGGGCGCCTGGCGTGAAAGTCGTGGACGAGCGCCGGCCGGGCGGCTATCCCACTGCCGTCACCGAGGCGGCCGGGAATGATGCGGTTTACGTGGGGCGCATCCGTGAAGACATTTCCCACCCCCGGGGGCTGAATCTTTGGGTGGTGGCCGATAACGTGCGCAAGGGCGCCGCCCTGAATAGCGTTCAGATCGCCGAGATGCTAGTAAACGCCTACATTTAGGCTAACCTTTTCAGACGCCTCAGGCAGACCGCGCTTAAGCGCGGTGGGCGATTCGACTGGAGGTTCGGCAGAGTGCATACCCTAAAAAAGGCCATAGCGATGATGGGCTTCCTGGCGCCCCTGGGAGCTAGCGCGCTAGGCATTGGCGACATCCGGCTGCACTCTGCCTTGAACCAATCGCTCGATGCCGAAATCCCATTGGTCTTGTCCGGCGCCGACTCTTTGAGCGATGTCAAAATTGGCCTGGCGGGTCCCGAGGCGTTCGCCAAAGCCGGTGTCGAGCGCCACCACTTTCTGACCAAACTGCAATTTCGCGCCGTTCAAAACCCCACTGGGGGCTATGTCATCAAGGTCAGCTCGCACGAGGCGATGCACGAACCCTTCCTAAGCTTTCTGTTGGAAGTGAATTGGCCAGAAGGAAGGATGCTGCGCGAGTTCACCGTGTTGCTCGATCCACCCTCCAATCGGCCTGACGAGCTCACGGGTGATCCTCCCCCTATGGCCGAGCGCCCCATCCGCCATTTTGAATCCCTTGCCGAACCGGAGTCTTCGGCCGCGACGACGCCCGCCCCGCGCCGCTTGACTCAGAAAACCGTTGCCTCCACCCAAGAGCCAGCCCCCGCGCCTCCGACATCCTCTTCGGAAAAGCAGCTCACCAATGAGACCTACGGTCCAGTTCAGCGGCACGAAAATCTCTGGGAAGTTGCCAAGGCGCTAAGGGACGATTCGCCTTTCACTCATGAACAGATAGCCGTGGCCCTTTACCGGACCAACCCGCAGGCGTTTGGCCATAATAATATTAATACCCTTAAAGCCGGCTCGGTCTTACGCATTCCAACCCAGGAATTCATAGCGGAAATCGACCCCGAGCAGGCGCGTCTCGAATTCGCCCGTCAGCACGGCTGGAACAGCGAGCGTCTCATGACGAGCCGTGCTCCGGCGGCTTCGACGAGAGGCGAAACATTGCCGGGCCAGCTCAGATTACCGATGCCCACAGAAGCGAGTTCCAAGGAGCAAGGCAAGGGCGGGATAAACGCAACGGGCAGCAAGGTTAAAAGCGATTTGGCGATTGAGATCGCAGAGGCGGCCAAGCAGGAAAACGAAGAATTCCGCTCCAGGCTTGCGCAGCTCGAGCAAAAATTGGCCGACATGCAGCGGATGCTTTCGCTTAAGGACGAGCAAATCGCAGTCCTTGAGGCCCGGCAGCACGATGCTGCTCCGTCGGCGGCCGAGGTGCCATCCCCTGCGGCCCAGCCGCAAGCGCCAGCCGCACAGCCTGCTCCCGCTCAGGCACCGACCGGCGTCCAGAGCCCGTCGGCGCCCTCCCCCGAGCAGGTTCAGCCACCTCCTGTTGCGCCAAAACCGCCGGAAATCTCGGCTCCCGAGACTCCGCCGCAGACGGCGCCCGCTCCGCGATCTTCCGCCACCCAGCTGGCGCCTTCCATCGCCGAAGAATCCGAAACGTCGAGCGATCTCATCTGGTGGGCCCTGGCGGGCGGCAGCCTCATACTGGGGCTTGCCGCGTGGCTGATCCAAAGACGGCGCAAGGCCATGGTCGATGAAACCGAGAGCCTTGTCCTCGCCACGGAGCGGAAGGATCGGCAGGCGACCCCAGCCTTAAAACCCGCCTCAAGGCCCGCGGGATCGACCATGGAAGTCGTTCCCCCGCCGGCGAGTTCCTTACTAAGCGAATTCACGCCCAGCGATTTGGATGTTCTGGGAGCCGAAGCCGACGAAATGGATCCCATTTCCGAGGCGGACGTGTACGTCGCCTACGGCCGCTACAAACAAGCCGAGGAACTGATCCGCAATGCGATCGCAGAGCATCCAGAACGCCATGATTACAAGCTGAAACTACTCGAAATTTACTATACGACGGAAAACCGGGCCGCCTTCCAAAATTATGCGCAGGAACTCAAGACTGAGAACATGGATGCCCAGACCGGATTCTGGGCTAAAGTGAAAGAAATGGGCCAAGAGTTGGTACCGGGCAGCTCGTTGTTCCAGACCCCGGCCGCGAGTGAACAAGAGACCGCCAGCCAGGATGTCAACCTTTCGAAGGGCTCGGATTCCTTCGAATCTTCAGAGGACTTGATCGATGATCTCAAGCGTTTCGAAATCGAATTCACCGATCCGGCTTCAGCAGGCGACATGGAGCTAGTCGTGCTCGATCCCGACGCCGGGCCTGAAGACAGCGCCAGCCAGACCGGAAGTCTGGACAAGACCGACCGCTTCGCTCCTCTGGATTTCGATACTTCATCTTTGAATAGTAGCAAGAGTGCGACTTCGGAGCCTGGCTCCAAGCCGGAAGAAACGCTAGAGCTTGAGAACTTGATTCATTTCGATTTCGGAAAGCCGCTATCGGAGTCCCAGGCAACGTCGGCGGCGCAGGCGCCGACCGAGATATCCATTGACGATGTCCTTCACGGTCTGGGTAAATCCACGACTCAGGATGAAGGAAGATCGGATACCGGCTCCGCCGGTGCGGAAAGAAATCTTGAAACACTGGAATTTGATCTGGATTCGTTCGAATCGGAACTCGCCTCGGCGTTAGAGGAATCCCACGCCGAAAGCGAGCCGGATCAGGACACGGGAGATTTGTATGCCAGCTTAACCGACATGGATCAGATCGAAACCAAGCTGGATCTCGCGAAGGCCTATGCCGCTATGAACGATGAGGATGCGGCCGTCGAAATCCTGAACGAAGTACTGGCCAAGGGCAGCGACAATCAAAAACTGGAAGCCCGGAATTTGTTGGGCAAGATGGGCAGATCGGACCGGTCCTCAGAGGTTTCCACAGTCGAACCCCGAAGCCGCCGCCGGTAACCGAATGTCCTTCGACATTCCATTCAGAACAAATCCTTGAACCAGTGATCGCCGGAGTCATCCGGAGCCGCTAGGCTTCCACAAGAGGACGCCTGGCTAGGTGCCGAGCCCACGATAAAGGGAAGCGGAGCGGCGGTCGGACAGCTTTCGTCGGACCGTCCACCGCTAGCGCGGTCCACCCAAACCCATTCGACATTCTCCGGTTGCTCCAACTCCAGCGGTTCGCGGCTCAGTCTCCGCATGGCGGACGCCCAGACCTTCAGGGCGCCTTGCGCGCCCGTCAGACCCGCCGATTGGTTGTCGTCCCGCCCGATCCAAACAACGCCCAGGTAATCGCCGGTAAAACCGGCAAACCAGCTGTCCCGCAAGTCATTGGTCGTGCCGGTCTTTCCCGCTGCCTCGAGCTCCGCGGGCAGATAAGCATAGGCAGGCCTGCCGGTGCCTTCCCGCATTACCTCTTTCAAGGTCGTGTCGACTAAATAGACCGCCGAAGGGTCGAGCGACTGTTTTATCTTAAGTCCATAACGCTGCAGGGTCTTTCCCTCTTGTGACACCACCGCTTGGATGGCCCGCAGCGGAGTCACGAACCCGTCGCTGGCCAGGGTCTGGTACATCTGGGTCACTTCGAAAGGCGTCAAGGCCGCGGTGCCCAACAGCAGCGAAGGAACCAGTTCGACGGGTTTTTCAATCCCGAGCTTGCGCAGGGTTTTCGCCGTATGCGCGACCCCCACCTCCATGCCGAGCCGAACCGTAGCGAGATTATAGGAATTCGCCAACGCGCGATGCAGCGACACCAGGCCATGCTCCCGATTGTCATAGTTTTTCGGAATCCATGTCCCGCTACCCGGATTCTTGACCCGGATTGCCGTGTCCTGCAAGGGGGTCGCGAGAGTGTACTTTTGAGAATTTTCTAAAGCCGTCAAGTAGATCACTGGCTTGTACAAGGAACCGATCTGGCGCGCCGCATCCAAAGCGCGGTTGAAGCCGGACGCCTCGGGGTCCCGTGCGCCCATCAAGGCCGCGATTTCCCCGGTCGCGCGCCGAGTTATGATCGCCGCGCCCTCCAACTGGCCAGCACGGGTCCGGCTGTCCAGCCTCTTGAGATTGGCCGCCATCGATTCCTCGAGATGCCGCTGGGCGGTGATGTCCAAGGTGGTGAATATCCTGAGGCCCTCCGAAGTCAGATCTTCCGGCCGATATTCCTGCTGCAGCTGACGGCGGACGAGATCCAGGAAAGCCGGATAACGACTGATGGACTGGTGCGGGTTTGCCACGACGTCGAGCGGACGCGCCTTGGCTTCGGCAGTCTGGTCTTCCTCGATATAGCCCTGCGCCGCCATCTCGTTGAGAATCAGGTCGCGGCGCTTGCGAACCTTGTCGGGAGATTTGAAGGGATCATAGTACGAAGGACCTCGGACCAGGGAAACCAGCAGCCCAATATGATGCAATTCCAATTCGCCGAGCGACCGGCGGAAATAGTATTGGCTGGCGAGACCGAATCCATGAATGGCCCGAGCGCCATCCTGCCCCAGATAAATCTCGTTGAGGTAAGCCTCCAGGATTTCATCCTTCGAGTAGCGGGCATCGAGGATGAGCGCCATCACGATTTCATTGATCTTCCGCCACCAGGTACGCTCCGAGCTTAGAAAGAAATTCTTGACCAGTTGTTGAGTCAGGGTGCTGCCGCCCTGAACGATGCCGCCGGCCCGGATATTGGCCCAGAGCGCCCGCAAGATACCGCGCGCCGACACGCCATGATGTTCATAAAAATTACGGTCCTCGGTCGCGAACAGGGCTTTCAACAGCAAATCGGGTGCCTGATCCAATTTGATGAGAACCCGATCCTCCTTCAAAGCTGGATAAAAACTCCCGATCTGCACCGGCTCCATGCGGAGCAGCGGCAGCATTCGGCCTTGCTCTCGATCCTCCAGCGAGACGAGGCGGTTACCGGCAAAGTGCGCGCGGACCTCGCGCGTCGGCTCGAGTTTGTCCCAAAACCTGAACTCTCGGGTTCTGAAAACGATATCGTTGCCGAGGCGGACATAGGTCCCTTGCGAGGCCAATTCGCGATCGTTCCGAAATTTCAGCTCGCCCAGCAGCCGCTCGAATCCCGCCGCATCCAGGTACGCATCGGCGAACAACTCCGTCGGACCGGCGTAGACCCGCGCCGGCAGGGCCCAGCGCTTGCCCTCGAACTGCTCGCGCACCATGTAATCCAGATAGCCGAGATAGGCCACGAGGAGGGCGAGCGCGAAGGGGCTTGCCAGAAAGACAAACCGCCGGAAGGAAGCTGTCATAAAATGAGAAGCCGATTTCGGAAGAGGCTTGGGATGGCCCTTCCTTTCTTTCCTTTTAGGTCTGGACGTCTGCATGAAACTAGAGTGTGGTCCTTAGCGGAAGATAGAGGCTGTTGTGAACTTTTTCTGAGGCAGGAGTCAGGAGTAGGCATGACTACTCCGACTTCCCGAAAACCGTATCCGAGCGATGTGTCTGACGACGAGTGGGCGTTTGTTGCCCCTTATCTCAGC
>CADDYU010000005.1 GCA_902810705.1 Methylococcaceae bacterium | reverse complement strand
CCCCGGTTGAGGCGCTCGATCTTGTGGGGGTCGATGTCGACGCTCACCACCTCATTGCCCACTTCGGCCAGGCACGCCCCCGTCACCAAGCCCACATACCCCGACCCAAATACCGTGACTTTCATGAAATTACCTTATCGATTGATTGCATGCCTTCCCTACATCGTCTCCTGAATCCCCCTTATGGGTTCTCCAGGTTTTGCTCCCTACCTCAAAGAAAGAAGGCCTCCAAAGGTTTAATTCCCTTTTTCATAACTATATTTGGCGCCGTTCGTTGCTGCCTATAATCAAAACGAAACACTGTATCAATTAATATTTTTTTCCCGCCCACACTCAATCCCCATTATCCCTTCCGTTTCCTCCGCTTCCACCCTCAAGCCCTGCAGAGCGGCTTCAAAGGCTTCAAGCACTGCGTCCCGCGACAGGTGCTGTTCGGCATAACGCCGTCCCGCTTGCCCCAATCGGACCCGCAGCGCGGTATCACGGACCAGCTTTTTCAAAGCTTCGGCAAAGCGCTCCACATCGCCGGGCGGTGTCACCACGCCGCGGTCGGCCAGGACCTCGGCGACCTGTGTCCCCGGCTGAGCGGTCGCCAGCACCGCGCGCCCACTCGCCAGCATGCCCGTCAGCTTGGAAGGCATCACCAAGTCCGCCGCGTCGGCCCGCTGCGGCAGGAGCTGTATATCCGCCAAATTAAGGAGTTCATTCAATTGGTCGATGGGCTGCAAGTTCAAAAAGCGCACATTCGGCAAAGACTGGCAAGCCGACATCAGTTCGGCCCTCCCCGCGCCATCTCCACAAAAGACGAAAACCAAGTCGTCCTGGTCGACAAGTCTAGCCGCCGTTTCGGCCAGTAGTTCCAACCCCTGCTTGCTTCCCATGTTCCCGGAGTACAAAGCCACGACCGCGTTCTCGGACAAACCCAGTTCTCGTCGAAAGTCGCTCGGCCGGTCCAGGGGGAAAATCGCCTCGACATCCACCCAGTTGGGAAACAGCATGGCCCGATGCGACACGACGCACTTATCGAGCAAGCGCGTGCGCATCTTGGGCGAAATCGTCGAAATCCGATCGAACCGCCGTAACAGCCAACGCTCCGCGGCTTCCACCCAGCGGCGGGCGCTTCGGCCATTTAAAAGGCCAAGTTCAAAGGCCGCGTCCACCTCGAAATCCTGGACATGCAGCCAAGCCTTCGCCTTGGCCAAACGGGCCGCCAGCAAGGCCGCCGGCGCCGCAAAGAAAGGCGGTTCCACGACCCACACCCAATCCGGTCGCCACCGCGCTTGCCTGAGCATCACGCCAAAACTGCTCAGGGCGAAGCTCCCGAGATGAAGGAGACGTTTCAAACCGGAGGGGCTGGAAGGCACCCACAAGGGACAACGCCACACCCGCACCCCGTTGAGCCACTCCTTAGCGAAGCGCCAGCCACGGTAACCCTCCTCGACGCGCCACGCGGGATAATAAGGCGGCGCCGTGACCACGCGTACCTCGTGCCCCCGAGCCGCCAACCATTCCGCCATTTCGCCGGTATATCTGCCGATGCCAGTCAGCTCCGGGGCGTAGTTGATGCCGTACAAGAGAATGCGCATAAAGAATATTCCCAATTTGCAGGTTACCTTGCCGCATGGCGACCTCAAGAAAACAGTGAGTAGAAATAGCTATCATGAAGCCAAGCAGCACGCTGGTTGATCTTGCCAGCCTCTACTTATGGCAGAGATTGCTTAGCCAGCGATAAGAGTTCGAGAATTCCGGGCCTTTATGCGCAAAAATGCCATAGATAACTCGGCCTTAATGGCACTCCATACATCCGAAGATAGCCGCTTTTTAGCGTTGGCCGCGGCCGCGTAAACTCCCGTAATTCGTGACTTCAGGAAATCAGGAAATAGGCGCAAAGGCTTTGTCCACAAGCCAAATCCTAATACCCTCGCCTTCATTTGCTCGAATGAGTTTGGCTACGGATCTTGCCTCAACTCATCTCAAGTGAGTTGTGAAAATCACAGCACTTACACTACTCATGAAATCACTTCAACTTTGGAGGCCACCGTGTAAGAACGCTGCGAGCACCCCAGCCGTGCTTACGATGTCAATATCCATAGCCTCAGCGTTCTACGGAGAAACACGCTCTCCATGCTTGTGCGGAATAGGCCCTTCATAAGGCTTAAGAACATTTCTAAATATATTGCCGCGTTCCAGTAAGCCAACCACTCCCCCATCGACCTTCAATCCAAGACTCGAGTTTTCAACAAAATTATTTTCGATAATGACATCCCGAACACCAGGTGTAGACCGATAAGTGCCTATTACCTCAAGGTGAGCGTTCGAATATAGATGATTCCTTCGATGAACAGCAGCAAAAGCTAAGGGTATAGTATTTGGTGGTTTCTGATAGCCGTAGGTTCCTAGGACAGCTTCCCCATATTGAATAGAGTTATCTGGGCGCCGGCGAAAGCTATTACCCTCTGTGATCTCATTATCAAAGAACTGACAATACCAGCTAGGCTGATAATGCCGATACCAGCGTCCAGAGTTCATAAAGCCGTCTGTACGCTCTGATTTATTGCCTGCTGCAACATGATTGACCGATGAGCCATAATATTGAATAGCTACCCCTGTATCATTAAATTGATTATCCAAAAATAAATAATTACGCTGCAATACCGTAATACTGACTGTTGAAGTCTCATCTGGTGGAACAGTAAAGGGGTGGTCTAAATAAACAGTCTGATTATCAATTTTACGAACCCTTGCATATTGTCCCATTCCTTTCCCACCTAGTATAAACACTCCAGATCCTTCCCAGCTCTTGTGCTGATTTGGCGAATTCATCAAGCTTAATTCCATAGGTCCACTAGGCCTTACCTGGCCGAAGTATATACCTCCTGGACCATCAGAAGTCATTGCCTCACGATCGCCACCATTTAAAAAACTAAAAATATTTCTGGAGAAATAAACATTCTGAGAGTGGGATGAACCATACAGAGTATTTACTCCTCCGCCTGTAGCAGTCAGATCAGAGCCAGTAACTTGATTGTCCTCAAATATAACACCATTTGATCCAGAAATAGAATACCACCCGTGGACTCCATTATAGAACTTGTTACGCGCTACAACCGTGCTTATTGGGTTGATGAGAACAAAGGCACGGCTAGAACCATATATATCATTATCCATAATGATCAGATTGGTGCCGGCCAAACGAATGTCGGCAGGCCCATGCTTATCCTCCGTTAAGCTCTCACCCGCCGCAATACGTTGAGAGATATCTTCAGGCTTTAAATGGCCATAAAAATTGCTTGCTCTCAATGTTAAACGCTGTAAACGCACGAAGCCTAATGAACCATCATCTGCTGACTTTTCAGCTATATTAGAAATTACATCGCCATGAGAGGATGCATAAATCGTCAAGTCTTCCACGCCGAAATGATCCTTTCCGTGGATTAATGCTCTAGGCGGATTATCAGCGTCAAGCCAAAAGACGCTAGCCCAGTCACGACGCTCACCACGGAGTGTAACGAACTTCGGAATCTCCAATGTCCCTTCAATTTGATAATGGCCCCTAGGAAGCAGAACAATGCCGCCACCATTGTCTTGAGCAGCTTCGAGAGCAGCCTTTATTGCATCCGAATCCTTGACGTCGCCTTGACCCTCAGCACCAAAGTCGCGAACATTAAATATTCGATCAGGCCATGCATTGAATGCAATGATCTCTAGATTTAAAGCAGAGCTCCAGGCACTGGCGTCGCCTTTGCCGTTATACAAGCGCACAGTGTAATCACCTAAGGGAATAGTCTTAGGTATTTCAAAGCTTGCTTCCCAAAGGTTTGCCTTAATAGGGCTCAATTCGCGCACAACACGATTATTGGCAATAATCTGGAGTAAGGTGGCTTTAGGATCATAACTAATATTCCGCCCGAAGATTCGTAGCCACTGTCCCGGATAAGCCTTAGCAAGACCTGCCTCTCCTTGAATCCAGTAAACACTGGGAGCATTCAAAAGAATCTCAGTTTTCCCCTTTTCTGTCTTTATTAGTGCTTTATATACTCCTTGATCAAACTCTTTAGGAACAAGTACCTTCAGAGACTCAGGCGACGACTGCAAAATTTCGGCTTGCCGGCCTTGAAAATCAATTGTTTCAGAGGATTTCAAGCTTCGATCGTTTTTCAAGGCTGTCCAAAGAACTTGAGGTTTAGAGCCCAGATCATCGCCTACAATTAAAGTGGCTTCACCGGGCCTCACTGGATCACTTCCCCAAAAGACCGAAGGCGTAGCTGTCGCCTCTATGCCACATGAAAGCAAAACTATTGTACTCAAGAATTCAACAAAACATCTCATTCAAGAATCCTCTTCATTTCTGCCGAATTTTATTGAGTAATCGATTGCTATTTCAATGATTAAAACAAGCAAATAATTCGCAGCGGAAATCACTCATCCGGGTTTTACTAGCACTTCTAAAAGCAATAAGTGCTTGTATAAAAAGCAGTAAAAGCAAAGCAAACGAATTGATCCATCACCCTCTTGATGCTCTCTAATTCTCCCCGTTAACTTTGCTCCATTTCGCGGACTTTTAGGACTATCATATATTCATAAAATGCCTGCAAAACAGCATAGATAAAACCGGGTTTTCCGTCGAGAAAGCCTCGCTTGCCTATATATAACAATAAAAACTTCAGCGTCGGCCGCCAAGGTAATCTGTAAAATAGCTCCTTTTGGTGATAGCGCCGTATGTGAAAATCTTGTTCAAAAAAAGCTCTAACGATACTGAATGGCTGTTCTGCCTTGTGATTCTCGATAATCTGCCGTGCTTCAAATGTGCTATAAGAGTTATGTCGGTCCAGCCAATGGGAAATACCCTTGCTGAAAGGAAAATGGTCTATATATCCAACTAAATCTCCCACCGGGCCATCAGGAATCGAGATTGGGTTTACCAGTCGTTCGTAACGCACTTTTTCCGGGCGGAATAGCCGCAGATAATAGGGCGAAGCCTGAACATGCTTGAGCCAATGTCCCATAAAAAAATCTCGTCGCCTGATCCGAAAGGCGACATAATCCTTGGGATTATTCACTGTTCCCCGTACCGACTCGATCAGTTCCGAGGTTATTCGCTCGTCAGCATCGAGATGAAGTACCCAGGGATACTTGAAAGGAATATTTCTTATAGCCCAGTTTTTGTGTTCCGCCTCATTGCCGCCGAATGCGCCTTTAGTTCGATCGAAATCTCGCCTTGTTACTCTAGCGCCGTAAGACTCTGCGATCTCCCCGGTACTGTCAGTGCTAAAGGAATCATAAACATGAATATCATCCGACCATCGCACTGATTCAAGGCAACCCGGAAGATCCTGTTGCTCGTTTTTTGTTAAAATAAGAACAGAAACTGGCAACGTCATATCTCTCTAAGTACTCGTTTTTTCATGGCTTTACATGGGTTACCCGCACACACCATCCATTCCGGTATATCCTTAGTAACAACCGATCTGGCTCCAATAACCGAACCATTCCCGATTGTTACTCCGGGAGCAACAAACACATCCGCTGCCACCCAACACTCCGATCCAATATTTATAGGCGCCCATATCAAAGGCATAAAAGGATGTGAGTAGTCATGAGATCCGGTACATAGAAACGAAAACTGTGATATTACTGTCATACTCCCAATTGATATTGGAGCATAATTGTATATATTAACCTCTCTCCCAATTGCTACGTAGGCAGATAAAGCTAAGTTCCAAGGCATCAATACGTTTACCTTGGGTTCTATTAAGCAACAATGTCCAATCTTTGCGCCCATTAATCTGAGCAAAAATACTCTAAATGAATTTGCTGGCCTTGGCGATAACATAAAAATAGGCTTAATAGCCAGCTGCCAAATGGCCCTTTTAATCTTAGTGCGTGTATCCCAGTTAGTAGTGCTCTTTGTTAAATTAACTCGATACTTGTTGAATATCGCCATAAAGTATTCTATTTTTTACTAGTCTCGCTGTATAAACTAATGCCACAGGATTCGAGCATAATAGATCAATATTATCTCTAAGCAGCTGGGTGACTTCTATTGGTGTTCTTGATACCCTTTGAGAGAAGAGCTCTATCAATCTATACAAGACCCATCCTCTACCAGCAGCCTTATCGAAAACAGTCGCCTCGTCTCCTAGCTTATCGATGATAGTTTGAACAAATACTTTCAATTCCTTTAATGCTAGCTCGGAAGAAAGCCTTGCCCCATCAGATGACTGGTGTCTTCGCAAATCAACTAAGTAATAATTCCACAACACCGAGTGAAAATGTGACATAAGCTTGAAATTAAAGTAAATATCCGCTAAAAACCTAAATTTAGTATCGTATCCACCAACCGCTTGCCATGAGCTCTTCTGATATAGGTTGCACACAGGTTCCTTAAATCTAATCTTTTGCCGTAATTTTCCTTTCAGTGCCGTAGCACCAGAGATGTCAATGCAGTCAACTTTACTATTGTAAGGGCGTTGAGCACGTACAAACTTGCCATTTTCATCGATTACATACGCGAGATGCCCATGTAATGCAGCCTTAGGGCTTTGTTTTATCATTTCTTTCATTTTCATTATACTACCCGGCAATAATCTATCATCTGCGCCCATTAGCTTGATATATGGGCCTGACGCTAATGATACTGTCTTATTCCAATTATCTTGTATCGGCAAGGAATAATTATTTCTGTGCCACTTAATCCTTCTATCTGAGGAAAGTAATTGACGCGCCTTATCTATTAATTCCTGCTTAGCCTCATGAGGAGCGATTAGATCAAAATCTTCCAACACAATTACCTCAATATCTTCGTCCTGGTCCAAAATGGATACTATAGCCTCTGGTAAAAGCTGTACGTACTTATAAGCTGGTATACATATACTAATCATTATTACACGTCGACCCTTGTTAGATGTAGAGGGCTATGTTAGGATATTATTTGTTATGCGGAAGCCCTTGGCCTTGCAGCAATCAGCCATTGATTTGCTATCAGTCCTTCAAATAAACATAATGACAGCAAATTAAAAAGAGCAGCTAACTTTCCGCTTGGAGTTTTAGCTTTCGAAAAGTTGAGTGCTCCATTTGCCCTAATTGCCAGCACATCGAATCCATTTTGTCTGAATAGATTCAATGCTGACTCTTTAGTAAAGAACCGAAGATGAGTCTGATCTAGAATTCCACTATTGGAATATTCCCATTTACCTCTAAGCAAGAGAGGGCCAACCACTTTTATACTCCTCACATTCGGAATACTTGCTATTATGATTCCGTCGTCAGCTAGCACAGTTTTCATCTGGCGAACTGCTTCCCAAGGATCTGAAAGATGCTCCAGAATATCTAATAGCAGTAGTAAATCAATCCTTTTCTCGAACGGTTTAAGGAGCGAAAGCTGTGAAGTTATATCTGCAATGTAAACCTCGTTGCAAATTTGGGACGCCTCCTGCGCTGCTTCCTCTGACAGCTCTACCCCTATCGTATATTTTGCACCATAGTTATCTTTTAACCACTGCAGTGTTAAACCCTTAGCACAACCTACTTCCATAACTGTACCAATCGTGGGAGGCAATAGATCAGAAATCTCTGTACGTACCTGATCGAAATATGTTGTGTCCATAATATGTAGTATAATGACCTTGATATTACTGTTGTAACTTAAATATCCATAAATTTAAAATTCAACTTTGCTTTGTTTTTTATTATTGGCGCTATTAATTAGATAGCGCAGATTGGTTTAGGCAGCATTGTAAATTAAATATAAGGTTTCAATAATTTTTCAAGATTACGAACAATTAATTAAGCCCGTTGCTGTCAAATCAATCCCTGAATCGTTTCAATCAAGCTCTTTGAAGCTTCGGTAATCTCGAAGCGAGTGACAAAGCAGTTCTTAGCTAGCTCACTGACAGTAACTCGTTCCTTAACTGGCAATTCCAGCCATTGGTTGAGAAAATCGGCCAAACTCGCTGTATTATCCTCAGCGATCAAACCAGCTTTATCCCTCTCAACCTCCCGCCAAATGTTAACCTTATTGGAAATAAGAACAGGTGTACCAGCAGCTAATGATTCCGCTACCACAATACCGAAATTTTCTTGATGAGAGGGCAAGACAAAGACTTCGGCAGCATGGTAGGCTCCCCACTTCAGATCGCCGGTAAGCATCCCTGTCCAGGTAATCCGGTCGGCAACACCTAACTTTTCACTTAGTTTCACTAAGTCTCCCTTCCAACCTATTTGATCCGGGCCAGCCATTATCAGATGTAAACTATGATCTCGCCCGGCAATTCGGGAGAAAGCCTCTATCAGGATATCGCAACCTTTTTTCGGATGGATACGGCTCAAGAATAGAAGTAGCCGCTTATTCTCCAGTTCAGGATAATTATCGAGAAACAAGCGCCTTTGTGCATTAGCATTGCCTGCTGGAATGGCAGTTCCATAATTTACAACCGCCTCATTACAGCGATATAGCCAAAACGACTCTCGTGCTAGTAAGCGTTCTTCTTCTGAGGTAAACAATACCGCTCGTGCATCCCTGAGCACCCGATACTCCGCCCATGGCCAATACAGCCACTTCTTTACGTGTTTGAGCGGATAGGCATGTTTGAACCATGGGTCCAACATACCATGCGTAAAAACGAAGTATGGAGTATTGGTACTGGCTAGAGCACGCCATACCGCCAAGCTATGATACTGCCAAATACCTCTGACAATAATAGCATCATAGTTCGATGCTCTTGACTTTAACCAGGTGACCAGCTTAGGGTTATAGCGATATCCTGTATAGGAAGGTCCCAATGCATAAACGGGAAAAGGCACATCCTTCAGAAATGACGCACTTGAGTTATCAAGGCAAGCAACCTCCATTTGATTCCCCATAGCTGTCAACGGGATATAAAGTTGCTTTAGAGCCTCAATAGGACCACCTCCACGGGGGTCAATAGAGGAAATCACATGGAGAAGTTTCATGGACTCCGTGCCGTATCGATAATCGACCTATACACCCCCTCATATGCGTCCAATGCTTTTTCCGGAGTAAAGCTCTGTGCATGCCGAATGCTCCGCTCGCGGATCTCGGCTGCCTTCACGGAATCACGCCCCAGCAAATCAAGCAACGACTTAGCGGCATTATGAGCCCACTCCTCTCGTCCTGTTCCATGCGGCATGGGGGGTATATAAGTAGCAACATCGCCTGCTACTTCTGTCATCGGTGCCTCGCCAGTCGTTAATACCGGGCAACCACAAGCCATGGCCTCGGCAATCGGCCAGCCAAACCCCTCCGCCAAGCTGGGAAAAATCAAAGCTCGGGAAAGAGTATAGGCTGCATTGAGCGCCTCGCTGTCAATCCCTTGGAGAAAAATAACCTTTCCTTTCGGGTCCAGACTACTGGATTCGAGCAATAACTCAGAGGTTGGTCTACCTCCTATCATCCATAGCGGGAGAGGATTAGGTATCTGTTCACAATAAGCCTTGTAAATACTTAAGACACCTAAGCGGTTTTTGTACCACTGATTCCCACCCACATGCATCAGAAATCCTTCTCTTGGAACAGAGAGGCCGGAATCCACCAAAATTTGGAATGCTCGATCTGAAATTAGCGGGGTAAAAGGATAATTAAGACCATTATAGATTACAGCTGAAATATTAGGCTGTGTGTTTCCTAAGAGCCTAGTCAAATCTTGCTGTGTCTTACAGGAAATAGAGATGAAATTTTTACCTTTTATAAATCCGTTTCTAATGTAATGTTGATAGACACGCCCTGTCCATGTAGTCGGATTTTGTGGAAATTCGCCTAAGGCAGAACGTAGCGCCATGAAATCATGGACATGTATAACATGGGGAAAGCTTGAAACTAGCGGTACCCATGGGCCTAGCGCTTGATCGGCAAAAACGAACAAGATATCCGACTTTACTCGTCTTAACCTGGTGCGAACCTGCTGAGGAAAAATTAGAAATTGATCGATATATCCAGGCCATTTCTTGAGGTGTTGCGCAACTGGGAGCCGATAAAAAAAAGCGACAGGGGACCATATTTCTACATCGTGGCCCCTAGCTCGCATGCCTTTCTCAATCATATTGGCGAAGCGGGGCATGCTTTGGCTGTTCAGGAAGCTAGGATGTGTGAAAATTATTATCTTCATATTATGTGCAATAATAAATTTTCTCTAAACCTCGCTTTATTATCACAGTTTATTTGGTTTATACATGCCTTTCGAGCAAGATTATAGAAGGGAATTCATGAACGGTTGGCAAGCTTAACACAGCAATCTCGGATAGATTTCGCGCAGGCCATCACAGAATAGTGCTGAATTACCTCGGCGCTGTACTCGCCGAAGCGCTGACGCATATCGCTATCGGTTACCAATTTGAAAAGGGCTTGGGTAAGTTCATACGTACTCTCGGCAGGATAGACGAACCCATTGCGATCGTTATGAACCAGATCCGGCACGCATCCTACATGGTCCGAGGCAATGACCGGCAGGGAAAAGTGCATTGCCTCATTGACCACCAATCCCCATGTTTCATGAGCAATCGATGGCAATACGAATAAATCGGCTGCCGCGTAGGCTCGGGGCAATTCTTGTTGGTTCAGGAATCCCGGCATCACCACTCGATTCGCTATGCCCCAGTTAGTGCATACGCGCTTAATATCAGTAAGGAGAGGTCCATCTCCCACCATCAGTAGCCAAGATGGAGTCTTCGCATAAATATTCGCGAAGGCTTCCAGCAGCCTGAGTGGCTGTTTCTTTTGGATAAATTTTCCACAGAACAGAATAACGGGAGCGTCGTCGGAGATTCCCCAGGATTGCCGTAAAGATTTGCGTTGTGACTTTAGCAGACGAGACTGCCCGCAAAAAAATTCGTCATCCACGCAGTGCAGCGCAGGAAATTGCCGGCTCTCTGGAACGCCAAAATATGAAAAGTGCGCCCGACTGTTAATTCCAGTGTAAAGCGAGCCGCTCTTTTTACCAAAAAAGAAAAACTCAAACGCCAGACGCTTCAATAATTTGGCGCGGAATCCTCTCGGCTCCAACAATGTCTGATCCTCTCGCACTACGAAAGCTTGATTTCTAAGTAAACTAATTGCTTTTGCACCAAGTGCATTTGAGTGCTGATATCCGTGCACCCAGATTAGATCAAACTTCTCGCGCCAAAGAGTAGCCAGAACATCCCAGTTGGGAGTTTGACCAAAGCCCATGCTGGCGCTGTGTCCCGGTGTACTGGCAAGGAACCGCGCTCGATATCCCCCCGTAAGATCGATATCCCAGCG
This sequence comes from Methylococcaceae bacterium, assembly GCA_902810705.1. Taxonomy (GTDB): domain Bacteria; phylum Pseudomonadota; class Gammaproteobacteria; order Methylococcales; family Methylococcaceae; genus CADDYU01. The sequence continues at coordinate 49,650 of CADDYU010000005.1, read as the reverse complement.
GATGCGACGGCCAAATTCCTTGTCTTGATAGCCATCCAACCCCATATTGGAATAAAAAAAGACAGTGAGATCGATATCCTCCAACAACGATAATGCCCTGTATAAAGGGACATAATATTGAATCGGATGGGTCACCAGATGAGCGACCCGTATTCGCGACGGTGCGACCATTCTTTAACCTTTCATTAATGCTAGTTCAGAGTATATTCGGTGCGAGTTTCAGCTCACTTTAAACCGAACTCAGCAAAAGCGATCGCGGAAAAAAACCAATCAAGCGGCGGCCATGGCTGCAACGCCTTCGGCTGGAAATAGCCGAAGAAGGATTTCCCGGCAGACAGCCTCATTCCCAAATGCCCCTTGCCTGACCCGTTCCGCACCCGCCGCCCGAATACGCTCCCGCAAGCGGTCATCGCCCAACAACCGGTGACACTCCGCCGCACACTCGTCGGCATCGTTCCAGAACACCGCTTCGACGCCCTCCTGGTACATCGTCAGATGATCGGCGGTGCGCTCGGCGCATAGCAGGCCACCAACATAGGGTATCTCCACCGACCGCCTTGTATGGCTTGTACGGAGATCGCCGTCGCCATGACAAAGCATGCCAATCGCCAGCTTAGCTCCCTGAAGGGCCGCCACATAGTCTCGGCCCCAAATGGATGGCCCGCGCCACAGCGGTTTGATGTTCCGCCAATTGGGAGATTTCTCCCATGCACCTCCCCATATCGAAACCGGGACTCCACGCTCCTTAAGCTCTAACAAAAACTTATCGCGCCTTTCTCCGGGAATCCAAGCTCCGACAAACGCGACCTCCGACCGAAATTGCTCCGGAATATCGGCTGGGTTATCGAAGGGTCGATGAGCAATCTCGTCGTAGCTCATCCAAACCCGATAATCCGCGCTAGCCTTACCTTGCCGGAACTTAGCCAAACTATGCGGATTTCGCACCGCACAAAGATCGTAGGCCGGCAACGCCTTGAGCAATGAATCGAACCGGCGGCCGTCTCGCTTTCCCGTTGGATCATCATTGTTGTACAGCACGATTGGGCAGCCGAACCGCTTAAGCATTACAGTTGCCTTATAGCCCAGCAACTCGCCGCTATTGACCCAAACCAACCCGGGGGGGTTAGGGGCATGCTCACGACCCAGGTTCTCTACCCAGGCGCAAACGCCTTTCTGCAACAGCCGAAAGCCGCTACGGTAATGCAGAGCTCCTTGTAACCGGCCCCGCAGTTGGCTCGAAAAGGCTGTATACGGGTCCGCAATAATTACCTCATGGCTCAAGCGACCCAAGGCACCGGCCCGATGGCGGCTGGTTGAAGTAGGTAATGCGCTGCCAATGTATAGAATGCGGATGTTATTAATTCTTCTCACAGCATCCATTTGCAACCTCCATGTTGAAACTTAAAAACATCTATCCTTGAAGCTAGCTTTATTAAAATCATTTCCATGCTCCTGATTTCACGAAACTTGCTGAAGCCTCCATTCATTAAGCCTACTCGGTTTTTTGTAGGCCCAAGGCTTGTCGACCGATATCATGAAAAAACATGAGAACCAGAACAGCAGATCGGCGATGCTAAATATCCTCGTCATTCCTTGAAGGAAGAAATTTGGTGAATACGTCAGGATAATATAGCAGCAGAAGGCGGTGACGACGTTTACCGATGAGCGCAGGCGCACTAATGTACGCAACGCCAAGAATATCGCGGCCATAACGGTAAACAACTGAACCGCGCCCCACAATAAACCATATTCCACAAATGTTTTCAGAAGGCCGATCTCACTTGTTGCTGCTTCATCGTAATCGCTCACTCTATTCAACATAAATGCGCCCGAGCCAAACCATGGCGCTTCATTGAACTTTCCTGCGTAATAGGTCCACAGCGCCCAGCGTCCATTGAGCGATTGCTCCAGAGGGTCCTGGCTGCTGTTAATGACCCCAGTCTCAGGATGAATCAGGGACTCAATATACGGCTCGGCTGACATTGCCGCACCGAGGCCAATCATTAACAAGATCAACTTACTTTTGCCACTAGAGAATAGTACGGTCCAAATAAGTATCGGCGAAAATATAAAAATTATATAGGTACGTGAGGCGGTAGACAGTTCAAGCAACGCGATCACGCACCAGGCGAATAACAGTTTTTTGTTGCCCATCTGCTGCCCTTGAAAGGAGGTCAACCTTGCGGCAAGAAGACAAGGTATGATTGCCATTATTCCAGAAACATGCCAAAGGCTTATCTCTCCCCGGCTCGCTCTGGAAAAACCAAACGGCAAAAATCCCCAAACTTGTGGCTTAATTACGGCCAATATAGGGCCAAATACAAAAAACAGCCCCGCGATTCTTATCATGAAAGGCGGCAGGGTTGCATTGTTGAATCTTGCATACCATTTCGCCAAGGAAGCGATCACGCCAAACGCGAGGACATCAAGAGCATAGGAAAAGGGATGTAAGAACAGAGCTCCATTAATTGCCCCGGAAATAGGAATTAGCATTATCAATATAACATATATCTCATGGATTATCAGGCCGCGCACCCAGCTAATGACATGTCCAGCAATGATGCTTATGGCTATTAAGGTAGGCACGTGAAATCGAAATTCAGTGCCGAATTGAGAGGACTCAAGTCCAACACGACCATTGTGTCCTGCCGAATATGGATTTGCCGTCAAAAAGAAATTAAGCAGCGACAGCGCCGCATAGACACCATAGATTGTTCCGAGCGGAGATAATCTGAGAGTCAATCCCCTTCTTCCCACCGTATCCATTTGCAACCTCCATGTTGACTAGTCACAAGATCTCCTATCAACGTTGCTTTTAATAAAGAGAAATCTTTCTTAGAAACTGATCAGCGGCAGTAATCACACCATAGCTCAGGCAATTCGTGTATCAGCTAATTGCAACTGATGGGGTGGAGCGAGGCACGTTCAACTTTGAGGACCTTTAGCTAACGAAGATGACCTTCAAATTACTTTAATAAAACATGCTTTACTTTCGCAGCATGACTTTATTTTATAAGTTCACGGCAAGGAATTTAGGACGATTGAAGCCGGTAATCCAGCGTGTAACATGGAATACAAGCCAATAAGTCAAGATATTCTGTGGCAGGGTCCGCAATATCATAGTAGGTAACGCCAATAGAGAATCTCCACAAGCTAAATAATAAATACTTATTAGTTGTAGCAGAACTATCGGGCTTATCACTACTACACCAATAGAGGAAGTTGTTAATGAATTCAAAGCAACAAAGACAACGATAAATAAAGGAATAATTGCTATATACAAGAAATATCCCATCAGCCCAAGGCCATGGCCAATTGGAGAGCCTACTCTATAACCACCCAGGCCAGTACCATATTGCATATAATACATTGCGTCTCCCATTGAAAATTCCAGCCTTGTTTTGTCCAGATTTTCCCCAAAGAATCGCAATATAGGAGTTGGCAATAAGGCAATCATCTTGTCGATAGTGATATCCCATAAAGCCTCTGCGTGCTGTCCCGTTCGAACTTCCTTTAGTGCTAGGGTATTGTCGAAAAATTTGGTTTGCACAAAGCGAGCGAGGAAAGGATTGGAAAGATAACTTTCCTCGTACTCGCTCGCACTGCTAGAAATTGCTGATACTCGGCGGTACTCCTGCAAGGTTCTCTTGTCTTGAAAAGCTTCAAGCGTACGCTGTACTAGTTCCATACTCGATATAGTGCCGCGCTCACCCCGTACTACAACCATAGCTATAGCAAGATCAGACAAAGATGGCATGGCTGCCATCAGAAACATCGCACCTATGACGAGCCGTCGACGTAACTTTTGGGGCACACGTAATTGGCCAAGCAGGACTAATAGTCCGACACCTATACTAAGATTTGCAATGCCGACCGCGAAAGTCGCGCGGCTATTACGAGCAATGGCGAAGAGCAACAAGCAAAGCAGATAGATGATCAACAACCACTTGCGCCTGCCTTTGTTTTCTGAATTAAATTTTCCAGCCTCGGGAAATGCGGTGGCCAAAATAGGAAGCAAAAAAGGCCCAAAGGAGAGATAAGTCAGGCCGAAAAGAAATTTGTCTCCCACATCACCATATTGAACTCCATCGTCCGAATACATTACCATTGATGTCCATGCCAAGATAGCTGATCCCAACAATCCCATCAGCCATAATTGGCCTGGAGAAGGCGCTCGCATCAAGCCCATGGGTCTAAGTATCCGGGAATTTATTTTTTCACTAACTGAGCTAAACATGGATGAGGACGCGAAAATAATTAAAGCAGCCAGCAGAGAAACTTGAAACAATGCGCAGGCTATAAATGTAATCTCGGGCACTTGTAAATTGAATACCAGAGCTCGCAAATCCAACGTCTGAGCAACAAGTGCTCCGCTCATGGTCGCGATATTGAACCCTATAACCACAAGCACCGGTAGCGGAGCCGCACGAATGATTTTGGCTCTAACGACGAAATGTAAAGTTATTAGGGAGGTAATCAGTACAATAATGACGCAGGTGACGTTCCAAACACTCGCTTCAATCAGGAGTTGAATGGCCGCACAGACGGCTATACTCCACATCGCAAATTTCCTGACTTTTCTGCAGGTCCTAGTCGATCGGAGCACTGGCTCGGAGACGCATCTAGCGCGACTATTTCGATTCATCAGTCACTCCCATGCAAAACTCGACCCGCCGTCATAGCCTATACCTATACACGTCTATCATAGTTCTTTGTCCGGCTTTGAGCGGATTTAGCCACAAGTGCAGCCCAAGAGTTCGCCATCATTTAATTCCTCCAGCTGATATACCAGAAGATTGATAGAACGGAATCACAATCAAGTGTGCTGCCGTAGAATCAGGTCGAACTTTCATGCTGCAACTCATTTATTCTGGCTCTGAGCCGATCGGTGCTCCATCTGCAATACGAACTGGTTCTCCCGGTGATTTTCCAAATCGGATACTGAATGATGGCATGTAGCGCGGAAATGTTTGCCGGCAGTGATTTCCAGGATTCCAAAGCTGATTGCAGCTTTCCCTTAATTAAAAGCTTAAAGAATAAAGATGTTCTAGGGGCTATGAAGTGCAATGTCCAATGTTTTCTAAGAAGGTCCTTATTCGATTCCCCTGCCTGCGACCAAAGATAAGCAAGTATTCGGTTTTGCTGAGCGATGAGCTCATTATTCTTGTTGAGAAGATGGGAGTTCTGCGCCGAATGCCGGCGCACGTAGACCAGTTCCTTTCTTAAAAAGGCTACGCCGTGGAGGCGGGCCACTCGCACCCAGCCTTCGTAATCGCCGGCGTAGGGATATCGCTGATCGAAGCCGCCAGCTTGTAATACTAATCGCGGCCGGCAAATGGCCTTTGACAGATTACCGACAACATTGCCGAAGGTCGCAAACATCAAAATGGCTGCAGACGGTTTGAGAAACACCGGGATATCACCAGGATTACCGCCATAACCGTTAGATCCATTTGTGGTAGCCTCCCCAACCTCCCAGCAGCCGCATATCGCACAGTCCGGGTGCGCAACCATGAAGTTATAAGAGTCGCTCAATGCCCTCGGCAGTAGCTTATCGTCCGCGCATAATATCTTCGCGATAGGAGCCTTGGCCTGCTCCAGCAGGAAATTGAGGTTGCCAAAAATTCCGAGATTGCTATCTTGCTTGTAAGTCCGTATCCGAGAATCATGCAAGGTATCGAGATAATCCCTGGTACCATCGGTTGAACCGTTATCACTAATAATCAGCTCCCATTCGGAAGAATCTTGAGCTAGCACAGAATCTACGGCTTCACGAATGTAGGGCATACCGTTATATACAGGCATTAGAACTGAAATGCTTGCCATATGAGCTTCTTATTTGACTTTGATTGACTTCAAGATGGACTGATGGGTAGCGGCCACAATCCGGCCATGAAGAGCTCCGTGCATAATCCGTCCCGTCAAGGTGGCTGCCCGCTCGCGGGCCATGGGTGGCAACCATCGCCAATAAATCATCCCCACTAACGCTTCCAATAAAACCGTTGTCACCAAACACTCCCGCTTGACGAAGGAGAATTCCGCAAGTGCGGCCATTCCCGAAGCTGCGACAATCACGGAAACGAATGCCGCCGAGAAGGGTCGCCATGGCCAGTGCATGCCATGCACCTTCAACCAACGGGTAGCCACGAACAGATAAGCCGAGAGGCTGATCATTTCCGCCAGCAACAAGGCAAAGGCTGCTCCTCGAATGCCGTTCACCGGTACCAGCAAGAACATTCCCCCAACTCCTGTGGCAGCGGCGATGGCCGATATCACGAACTGGGCTCGCAGTATATTGTTGCCTCGCGTCACCGCGATGGCGGGCTGCGCCAGCGCATAAACCAAAACGCTCAGCGAGAACATGCCGAACAGCCAAGGATCAAACGAGAATTTGCCATGGGTCCAAAGGGGAAATAGTGCCGGCGCGAAGTACTGCACGGTGAGAACAGCGGGAGCGAGCCCGACACAAAGCACCAGCCATACGACGGCGAAGGCGCTTTCCGTACGGTGCTGGTCACGTGCCGCCAAAAACCGCATCAATTCCGGCATGATCGGACCGGTCACGGTATTGAGTCCCTGTAGCGCGAAGTTAGCGCCCGTGCGCATGGTGGAAAACGCGGCCATGTCCTTGACGCCAGCCAACGGAGTCAGCACGATTCGGGCACCTTGCTGACGGGCCATCTCAGTAAAACCCATCGCGGTCAGCCACAAGGACTTGGCGCCTTGCAATATGCCAAGCGCCAACGCAGGTCTGGCAGAGAGCAAACCCTCGCGTCGTGCAATACGGATAATGTCCACGAAGTGGATGAGATAATAAGAGACGCTGGCAACGCTCAAGGCCATTGCGGCGTGCCACAAATCAGCGCCGTAAAAGACGGCTACACCGGGTACCGACGCTGTGATCAACGCATATACGACCCCCCACCAGGCCATGCGAGGATAGTAGCCAAACGGGGCAAGCCCTCTTACGATTAATCCCCCTACGCTCCCGGTGATCAGCCAGATGCCGGTCTGCAGCAGGAGCGCGGCCTGCCACTGATTGATGAGTTCCGGACTATGACTAATCCATTTCCCGACGAGGCCCGATCTACCCAATAGCCAGACTACGAGGATATCCCACAGGGTGATCAGCAAGGCAATCGGAACTGCGGAGAGAATTACACGGGAGATGGCTGCGCGATCACCGGCACCCAGGCGTAGGCATTCATAGCCCACGTACTCGTGATGGCCAAGATCTACGACACTGATGACGGACCAGGTCGCCTGTAGAAATAACCAGGCGCCGAAGACCCGAGCGTCCCAGGAGGAAAGATAGAGAGGCACCAAGGCAAGCTGCGTCACGATGGTGATGCCGATACGCACCCATGCTGCGGCGCTTCCGGACAGAATACGTGAGACGCCGGAACGACGAGCTGTCATATTGAATTCAGCCTTTTGCAGGGCGGTTGGTCGCTCAGAAACATGGCGATGAATTTCCCTTGGAACTATCGATTATTGAAGCCAGGCCGGATTTCAGATCAATTTTCGGCTCCCACCCTGGCACTGGTGATCCGCCTCGCCAGGGCTCCATCACTTCGCGCTGCCGGTATGGCCTCGCGCCGAAGGTGACGTTCAACTGCTTGCCGCTGACTTGCTCGATCAGTCCCGCGAGCTGGCGGAGCGTAATGCTAGCCCCCGAAGAGACGGCATACTGGGCGTGCCCTTCCGTCCGATCATCAATCAAGTGCCGGGCGCAAAGGCTGAACGCTCGGGTCACGTCATCGACATGCACGAGATCCAGCCGCTGCTCGCCGGGCGACATGGCGAGCGGCTCTCCAGTCCGCGCGGCCCGCAGCAGTAGGTTGACGACTTTGGGGCGTGGATCGTCCGGACCGTAGGTGTCGAATAGCTTGAGCGTGACGATCTTCATTCGGAAGGCGTCCGCGTAGAAATCCAGAATATCCTCGAACGCCTGCTTGGTTGCGGCATACAGGCAGACCGGATCGTAAGTCTCGGCTCGGTAGTGCTGCCAGGAAGTGCCGGTGCTAATGAAGTGCTGGATACCAGCTCGCGCGCAGGCTTCCGCGAGTTGGCTGCCGAACAGAATGTTGCTGGCGATAAGATCGGCGACTTGCTCGGTGCGATGCTCGGCGATAAAGAGCGAGGCAAGATGAAACACGACGTCCGGCGCGATCGCCGCAACGCCGTCCATCAGGCTTTGAGTCGTTCCATCATAGCGGATCGGCTGGATCTTCCCTTCCCAGCGCTCGGGCGGGGAGCGGCCGGAGTCCCGGACGATGGCGTTCACTTGCCAGCCTTCCGCCAGCAGCCGATCGCATAGCTTGGAGCCGATGTAACCCGTGGCGCCGGTAACCAGAGCTTTCATGCTCGGAATTCTCGTTGTGTCGCGACACTTCGATAACGGCTCGTCCGGCTACAAATCATTGCCTTGCCTCCACTTACCCTATCCCCAAAGGACGGAAATTCTCCAAAGGCTCTCCGAATGGACTCTCGAATTCGGCCAAGCCAGGAAACCCGCGATCGCGCTCGGAGATGACCGGCTCACGGACGCCCCAGTCGTACCCGAAACTGTCCCAGCGCACGCCGGCGTCGTGGGCGGGCGCGTATTCGGAAGTGACGTTGTAAACCATCAAGGCCGGTTCTTGAGTGGCGATGAAGCCGTGAGCGACCCCGGCAGCGATATAAATGACTTGGCCGGAGTCGGCTGTAAGCGGCAGCGACACATGGCGGCCGAAAGCCCCTGAACTTTTTCTGATATCCAGCAGCACATCGATAACGGCACCGGCGGCACAGTAAACCAGCTTCGCGTGGTCATGCGGCGGCAGTTGGAAGTGCATGCCGCGGATGACGCCACAGGCGGACGTGGAGTAATACTGCTCCACGAAGTCGAAGCGGAGGCCATTAGTCTTGAGCACGGATCGCGCCAGTGGCTTAACGAAACGGCCCCTCGCGTCCTGAAACACACGGGGTTGCAGCAGATAGCAGCCGGGAATGGAGAGTTCCGTTAGTTGCACGTCCTGTATCTCGATACGCTTGTTAAAAAATTCGCTTTTAATGGAAGAGAATTTGGAAAAAGGGTTGTACTGGCCTATTTCCGAAAAAAGGCCTCCAGTTTCTCGACAGTGAAATCAAGCATTTCCTTCCTTAGGCCGGGGTAAACGCCTACCCAGAAGGTGTGGTCCATTACGGTATCGGTATTGGTGAGGCTGCCGCTCACCCGGTAATTGCGGCCTCGCATATAGGGCTGGCGGATGAGATTGCCAGCGAATAACAGGCGTGTGCCTATTCTGTTCTGGTCAAGATGGCGCAACAGCGCCGTGCGGTCGATACCGGTTTCCCGGCGTAGAGTGATGGGGAATCCGAACCAGGACGGATCGCTATTCGGCGTAGCTTCGGGAAGGATCAGAAATTCTTTCAGATCCGCGAGGCTTTCCCTTAAATAGCGGAAATTGGCTTTGCGCACCGCGATGAAATCGGTCAGCCTTTCCATTTGGGCAAGGCCGACGGCAGCCTGCATGTCGCTGATCTTGAGGTTATAACCGATATGCGAATAGGTATATTTGTGATCGTAGCCTTGCGGAAGATCGCCCAATCGCCAATCGAACCGCTTGCCACACGTGTTGTCCATGCCCGGCGCGCAGTAGCAATCCCGGCCCCAGTCGCGGAAGGATTCAATGAGGGGCTTCAGCTTGCCGCTATTGGTGTAAACGGCCCCGCCCTCTCCCATGGTAATGTGGTGCGCCGGATAGAAGCTGAGGGTCGCGATATCGCCGAAGGTGCCGACCAGGCGGGGGACGCCGGCCGGGATGGTGTCATGCCGGCCGTAGGGGATAGATTGCGATGGCGTGTAGGTGGAGCCCAGCGCGTCGCAGGTGTCCTCGATCACCCAAAGATCGTACTTCCGAGCCACGCGCATGACTTCGTCCAGGTTAAACGGGTTGCCTAGGGTATGGGCGACCATGATGGCGCGGGTTTTATCGCTGATGGCGGCTTCGATCTGAGCCGGATCGATGTTGTAGGTGGGGATGTGGACATCCACGAACACGGGGATCAGGCCATATTGCAGAGAGGGGTTCACAGTCGTGGGAAAGCCGGCGGCCACGGTGATGATTTCGTCACCGGGCTTCAGTGCCTTTTCGCCGAGCTTCGGCGAGGTTAAGGCAGCCAGCGCCAGGAGATTGGCCGAGGAGCCGGAATTGGTGGTCAGTGCGTATTTGACGCCGAGAAAATCCGCCAGCTGTTTTTCGAAGGCCTCGTTAAAGCGCCCCGTGGTTAGCCAGCCATCCAGGGAGGCGTCGACCATGTATTGCAATTCCGGCGCGCCGATGACCTTGCCGGAAGGTGGCACGGGAGTTTCGCCCGGGATAAATGCTTTAGGGGCAAATGCCTGATCGGCATATTGGGCCACCAGTTCCAGGATTTTCTTACGCAGTTCAGCTGGGTTCATATTAGTGTCTTTGAAGTTGAATATGGTCTAGGCGGCCTTTAGTTCAACGGAACGTAGGAAGTGGCTTTCTACTGCGCGGTAATATAGATAACTTATCAATAACGTAAACGTATAAAGACCAATTGCTCCAATGATGCCTAGAAGTGGAGTGGTAATGAAAAGGCGCCCGACAAAACCTGACAAAAATGCAATGCCAAGTCCATGCATCAGGTACGTACTATAGGAAATCCGACCGATAAACAATGCTGGTCTCGAAGAAAGCATGGCCTGCCAGTAACGAGCCGTCACGATATTAGTATTCCATTGCCAAGGCAGCGCTAGCCAAAACATCAATACATTAATGCTGTTTGTGGGTTGTTCGCAAGAGTCAAAATCACGATGCCAATTGCAATCAAACAATGCCATAAGGTTTGATTTTGCTTTAAACGCAGCCACGCCAAACCCCCTCCAAATACAAACAAAGGCCATGCACGGAATATGCTCATGAACCAAACTCTGTTATCGATGGATAGTGTCCCAAGTTGGACGGCAATATTCATGAAAATTGATATAAAGCTTACCAGGCCAAATACAATCCACCCCAGATTTATACCAAGTCTTGATATGGATGCACTTAACATAATAAGGGCCACCAGAACGTAAAATTGAGCTTCGACGCAGAGCGTCCAAAACCCCGGATTTACGACCATCGTGTCGCCCGAGATGATCTGAAGCATGAATACATTATAGAGCACCATATACTTGATCTCGTCGACGTTGAGCGGCTGGTCTTTTAAATAAGCGTCTACGAGCAAAATCTTACCTAGAAAGATCAAAAAACAGACAAAATAAGGAGGATAAATCCGCCTAAATCTATGCTTTAAAAAGGTGCCGACTTGAGGAATATTTTGAGTCTTTTGATACTTTAATAAAATCTGGCTGATGATACAAAATCCACTGATGATGAAGAAAAGGGGAACACCGGTATAAAAAAGAATTTTCTTCATCACATCGGCAATAAAAGGATATTTAATCACCCACGGCCAGTGAAATACGCTATGTACTATGATCACCGACAGGATCGCGACAGCCCGAAGACCGTCGATGACCGGCATATATGAGGCATGCTTTTTATCAATAAAAATATTTTGCATAGAAACCTCCCTGTTACCATGCTAACTATGACTTGCCCCGAATTTATTACAATTATTGCAGGGCGATTATCAATATTAGTTTTCTATCCCGCGCAGTATTCCGCAACCTGCTTGAGGGTGAGGGCCCGCATATTCTCCTTGCCGGAGGCATAGCGCGCATACCAGTCGATGATCTTTTCTAGCGCCGTCTCCAGTGTCCAGCGAGGATGCCAGTTCAAGAACGCCGCCGCTTTGGAGCAGTCCAGTTTCAGGTACTGGGCTTCATGTGGCTGGTACTGCTCATCCAGCACCCAACGTGCCTCCGGCCAGTGCTCCGCGATGCGTTCGACGATCCAGCGCACGGGCTTGGCATCGCCCGGTTCGGGTCCGAAGTTCCAGGCATCGGCGTAGCGCGGGCCATCTTCCCAGAGCTTCTCCGCCAGCCGCAAATAGCCGCCGAGAGGTTCTAGCACGTGTTGCCAAGGGCGAATGGCGTCGGGATTTCGAATAAGCACTGGCTCTTTCGTCATCACGGCGCGCATGATGTCCGGAATCAAACGGTCCTGTGCCCAGTCACCACCGCCGATGACGTTGCCAGCCCGAACTGAGGCCAACGCCACGCCGTGCTGCGCATACTGCTCGGGATTGAAGAAGGAATTGCGATAGGCCGCGGTGGCGAGCTCTGCGCAGCCCTTACTGTTACTGTAGGGATCGTAGCCGCCCATGGGCTCGTTCTCGCGGTAGCCCCAAACCCATTCGCGATTCTCGTAGCACTTGTCGGTGGTGATGTTGACCACGACGCGCGCCGTCTTCGTCCGGCGGACTGCTTCCATCAGGTGGACCGTACCCATGAGATTGGTGGCGTAGGTCTCCACCGGGTTTTGGTAGGAATAGCGCACCAGCGGCTGAGCCGCCATATGAAAGATGATGTCCGGATTGTGCGCCTGAATAGCCTCTTGCACATGAGCCTGATCGCGCATGTCGCCTTTGATGGAAGTCAGGCCTTCGGCGACTCGAGCGATCTCGAACAAGCTCGGCCGGGTGGGTGGAGGCAGAGCATAGCCGATAACCTTAGCGCCCATCTCCTGAAGCCACAACGAAAGCCAACTGCCTTTGAATCCGGTGTGCCCCGTGATGAAGACCTTTTTGCCCGCCCAGAATTGGGGGCTTACCACGTTTTCCATGGCGCCTTCCCGTTAGCCCAGAGTTCTTCGAGATGGATCTTGTCCCGCAGCGTGTCCATCGGCTGCCAGAAGCCATCGTGGAGATAGGCCGATAATTGCCCTTCCGCCGCCAGATTCTCAAGGGGCTCCCTCTCCCAAATGGAATTATCCCCGTCGATGAAATCCACGACCTTGGGCGATAGTACGAAAAACCCACCATTGATCCAGCTTCCATCGCCCTTAGGTTTTTCCTGGAAATGGGTCACTCGGTACTCTTCCATTTGCATGGCGCCGAAACGGCCGGTCGGTTGCGTGGCCGTGACCGTGGCCAGAGTACCCTGGGACCGATGAAACTCGATGAGCCGGCGAATATTCACGTCACTCAGGCCGTCTCCATAGGTGAAGCAGAAATCCTCATCGCCGAGATAATCCCTCACTCGCTTCAGACGTCCTCCCGTCATGGTGTTTTCACCGGTATCCACCAGCGTCACACGCCAAGGCTCGGCACTGTTGTTATGTACATGCATTCCATTATTCTTCATGTCGAATGTGACATCCGACATATGCAGGAAGTAATTGGCGAAATACTCTTTAATAACGTATCCCTTATAGCCCAGGCATATTATGAAATCATGCACTCCATAAGCGGAATAGGATTTCATGATGTGCCAAAGGATGGGCTTGCCACCGATTTCAACCATGGGTTTGGGTCTCGTCACGGTTTCTTCCGATATGCGGGTGCCCAAGCCCCCGGCAAGAATGACCACTTTCATGGTTAATTTCCTTTAAGGTTAAAACTACGACAATCGCCAACAACGCACACTTCGGCATCGGGCTGGTTATGAGCGTCGATCCTTAGGGTTAAGCGCAAAAATCGGAATCATCCACTCTGGCTGATTCTGTAAGACTAAAGCCAATTAGCCATGATGCGATTTATCTACCCTCAAGCATAAAACTTAGCTTAGCATATATTACATGGAGCATAACTCACTTTTAAGGTACGAAGTATTTTTAGGATATTAATTTGAAAAAATGGAAAGTTAGTCTAATGATGTTGGCAGTATTCAGACTTTTGTTCATTCGCCAATAATGGGCAGACTATTCCGAGGGCATCCTGCTCGCCCGCAATTTTAAGAGTTTGGCCCGGTTGTCTTTTCATCGCTTGTTCAAAGACACGTAATACCGCTTCCTTGGCGGATTGATCGAGTTCGGACCAGCCCGAGAATCCTGCGCGCGTGACGATGCGCTGTATTTTAGAATCCCAGCCTCCAAGAGAAGCCGCCTGTCTCAAGCTATAAGCAAGCTCTTCGCCGGATTCCTCATTCGCCAGCTTGACCAGCAGAATATTGGCCCATCCAAATGGCCAAGTGGGACGTTTTGCGACTTCTTCACGAAAATACCCGAGCGCGGTTTGCCGTAGCTTGCCAGCCTCGGCATCGTCCAGAAAGAAATCCAGGCTTCGCGAGAGCGTGAGCTCTCCTAGTGCTTCGAGATAGGGAGGAAACCCGGGATTATATTCAAGAGCCCTAACAAGATTATCTTCGGCCTTTCTCCATTCCTGCTCATTCGGCGATTTGCCGCGCTTTCGCCAGGATTTAATGTGGACTTTGGCTTGAGTTGCGTAAATATCCGCGATTCCCCATTGCCAAGCGGTGCCCGCCAGCCAGATAAGCAGTGAGATGAGTGCCAACGCGCCTAATTTAAGCCGCATGAGCTTGGGAAATTTCCAGTTGTCCACTCAATAGCTTTCGCGGGTTATCCCTGACTAGAACCCAAGCCTTATCCTCCCCAATCCATCGAGCGGCTTGGGCTCTCCCAGACTCCATATTCGGAGGTCTGTGAGCCAAGTTGTGTGCGTCCGATGCCAAAGCAGTAACCCAGCCTTCTTCTAGAAGCCACTGCGCGCACTCCTGCGCCATAGGTCCAAAAGCACCCGCGACCGCCCCCGCGGTTACCTGAAACAGACAACCAAGCTCAACAAAGGGCAATAATTTGGCCCCGTCCCGCATTATTCCTTTGTTTCGTTCCGGATGAGCGATCATGGGGAGAATATTTCTTGAAATCAGCCATTGCGCCAGCTTATCGCTACCTGGAGGGATGTGGCTGTGAGGAAATTCCAGTAACAAAACATTCCTGCCATTCCACTGCCCAAGAAAGGGGATTTTTCCCTGAGTAATCATTATGGTTAATTCAGGACAGATCCGAACTTCCGCAGCCATTCGCAGCTTTAAAGGTATGCCGTGGACTTCAAGTGCGGCCTTAAGTTGAGCGTAAACGGGTTGAATGGATGCAGTCTCGTTCTCGTATCGACCAGGATGAATATGAGGGGTCACCACGGTCTCTTGAATGCCATTAGCGACGGCACAACGGGCCAAGTCCAAAGCCTGGGCCAGGGTCTCCGCGCCATCATCAATTCCTGGCAGCATATGGCAGTGAAGATCGATCATAAGCGCTGGAATTAAATTATCGTGTAAACCGCAAATTGAATAATAAGTTTTTCATGATTAAATCACAGGAAGATGAATCTCCTCCATTGCTGTTCCTATTTTCCTGCCCTCATTTAACCTGAAAACCCTGATCCTTTTGATTCTATTAAATCCTTCTCATCTATCGCCAATCGGGATAGTCGATCTACTATTCTCGATTAGTAACTTTTATCGGCTTGCTTGTAGCTATCGGTTAGTCATTCTCCGCCAATAATATTTTATCCTTTTCCCCTAGATTAGCTGGTCCGTAATATTGGCTATAGTACCCGGAGTGCTTTCCGACCTTTTCCATATCAACTTGGCTCAGTATGACACCGATTACTGGCGCGGCCACCTGCTGTAGACGCCTTAATCCTTCCTTAGCCACATGAGATGAGGTGGCTTCGCCCTTGACCACATAAATCACGGCGTCGGCATATTGAGATAATAGTTGCGCATCGCTCACAGCGTTTATCGGAGGCGAGTCAATGATGATGGAATCGTAATTCGATTCCAGCTTATTCAGTAAGTCCGAGAAGTTTTTCGAGGCCAAGAGCTCGAGCGGATTGGGTGGAATCAAGCCAACCGGCATAACGTCGAGATTGCCGGCCTCATAACGATGTATACAATCTTCCAGTTCCGCGGTTTTCGCTATGGCGTTCGATAAACCAGGCGCCTTGGGTGGAAGCTCGCAATGCTTCATGATTGTAGGGCGGCGCATATCGGCATCGATCAGCAATACTCGCTCCATTTGCGCTAACGCCAGTGCAATATTCAACACCGCAGTCGATTTCCCCTCACCGGAAACACTGGATGTGATCAGAAGCGCCTTATGCGGGTTATCCAGGGTCGAAAGCATGATGCCGGTACGTATCGTGCGTATCGATTCGGCGAAATTGGACCTTGGACTTTGCAAATACATGGTTGCAGGATTGCGTTTTTTGTCCTTGCCTGTAAGCAAGGGAATCAGGCCCAGAAATGGAATACCGAGTTTTTGCTCGACATCCTGCGGATTGCGCATGGAAGCATCAAGATATTCCAGTAAGAATGCCAATAAAACACCCACTAACAAGCTCGCGACAAAAGCCAACAGTACAATCAGCTTCTTTTTTGGCTTCTCGGGCGCCATTGGCATACTAGCCTTGTCGATAAAGCGGGCGTTGGCTGCCTGCAACTCCCCGGCCTCGCTGGTTTCCTTTGAACGGTTAAAGAACAGGTCATAAAGGTGGCGATTCGACTCGACTTCCCGCTGCAGTTCCCGCAATTTGGACTGTTTGCGTGAAATCGCCTGAATGTCCTCCTTGTTAGCGTTCAGAGCGCTGCTTTGCGCGGCTTCGTTAGCACGCGCAACTTCGTAACTGTTCTTGATTCCGTTCACTAAGCTAGAGACCTGCTTTCGCAATAACGTTTTAATGGTATCTAGTTGGGAGCGAGCGGCCATTATTTTCGGATGGTCTGCGCCATAGCGGCCCATGAGTTCGGAAAGAGCTTTCTGAGCTTCTGCCTCCTTCTGTTTCAAATCCTGAATGACAGGATCATTAAAGATTTCCGGAACGTACTCGACGTTGTTTACTAGGTTATCGCCCAGTAACGTTACTTTCCGGTATAGACTCTCCGCCTCGGCCCGCTTTTGTCGAGCCTCGACCAATTGAGACGTGGTTTCCTCGATTTCTCTTGCCGATACGGTCATAACACCTTCGACGTCCACTAGCTTTTCCTTTTCCAAAAAGGCTTGGAGCTTACGCTCCGATTCTGCCAATTTGTCTTTGAGTCCATCCAGCCTACTGGACAACCATGTACCGGCCTTACGGGTCAGATCGAGTCGCGCTTCGAGATCGCTTTCAATGTATGCCTCACCCAAAGCATTCACAATATTTGCGGCCAGTTGTGGATCTTCGGCGTCGAAACTGATGTTGACAAGTTGAGTGTTTCGGACCGGCGTAACCGTCAGATGCGCCATGAATTTGTTGGTTAGTGCTTCCATAGGATCAACCGGCTTGGCCTCCTTCTCGGCGACCGGCAAATCCAGCGGCAACCATTCCCGCCAGTTGAAGCCTGATTCATTTTCCTTCTTCTTAAACTCCGGATTTTCAGCAAGATTAAGCTTTTGAATGACCTTTTTTGCCAAATCCCTGGACTTCAGAATCTCAAATTGGGTTTGGAAATATTCCCTTAAGGTAGGATCAACGCCATAAATCTCTTCGATCGAGACCACTTTCGCCTGTTTCGATTCGATCATAATGGTTGCCGTGGAGCGATAAACGGGGGTAATGGCGAAAGCAATTAATGCCGCCACTAGCGATACCATAAAGGCAAGGCCGAGTATGCGCCGCTTGTACTTACTGATGATGCTCCAATAATGGCGGAGATCGATTTCCTCTTCCATGGAATCATCGACGCTCCGCTCCGGAAGGGCGGGAACTCCCGCAAACTTTCTTTCTTGCAGATTCATATCCTTACCGCTAGATTGAAATTAAACCGTAGATTGAAGCTTCAAAAAAAACTTTCCTCAACCGTAATGATATCGCCCGGCTGAACAGGTGTCGTAATATCAGCATCCCGAGGCATATGGGTTGGATCGTCCTCTTTCTCTATCATGATTGATCGGCGCGAGGCGCGCTCGGTAAAACCTCCGGCAATGGCGATGGCCCGCTGGACAGTTAAGCCGGGTTGGTACGGATAGCTTCCCGGCTTTTCAACTTCGCCATAGATGAAGAAGCTCCGATATTCCAGAACGTTTACGCTTACCTTCGGGTCGACCAGATAAGGTCCTTTAAGATGGCGGGTAATATAGTCTGCCAATTCGCCGATCGTCATTCCCGCGGCCTTGAATTCACCCAGAAAGGGATAGACGATGGTTCCCGCGTCACTTAACACGGCCTCGACATTCAAATCTTCTTCGTTGAAGACCTGAATACGAATGCGGTCGCCAGTACCCAATTTATAGTTGGATAACTCGCCACGAGTCGGTTGATCTGAATTTTCCGCAGTGATCGCATGTCCGGGTGGCACAGCCAAAAAGATGAGAGTCAAGCCGAGAAAAAAACAATGAACTATAAGATTTAGCCGGTTCAAGAATAAAAGAATCATGAGTTTAATAAATATTCTGCAGATACCGTTTGGCCGAAGGATTAGTAAAAATGCTGAACATGACGACATTACGCTGAAAGTCAAATGTAGATTGCGTTGATTGTAAATCTGAATAGCTGTAACTGAGTCCGAAGTTTAGCCACGATCGCAATCGGTAACGAAGTTCAAGTCCCGTAGTCAACATTTCATCTTTACGCCTGGAGCCTTTATTGTCGTAATCCCTCCAATTAACTCCTGCTTGAGTGGCGAAGTGATAACCCCATTCATGCTCCCAATCAACCCCATAGCTTTGTACCACGATCGAATTACCGAATCCTTGCGTGGGAAACACGTTTCTTACCGCTTGAAGCACGATAGACGAATAAGACAGCGGACGCCATTTGATGTCCGCTTCCCAAGTAAAATCGGAAAAGCTCTTCTGGCGCGGATCATCGAAGTTCATCTGCAAATATCCCACTTTGACAATCCCCGTTGTCTTTGCCGTTTGTTGCCAGGTCGCACCCACTAAATAGCGCATTTTGTCGCCCGAGGCGTCAACCAATGTGCCGGCGGCGTCCGGATAATCGATCTGCACATATTCGAACTGTGCCAGCAGTGATGTCTTTGGAAATATACGGGCAAAAAAACTGGGACTTAAGGTTAAATCCTGGCGGTTTCGGACACGGGTTCGTTCTAAGTGATTGTCGAATTGCAGATCAAGGTAGTTAACATCCAGTGTAATTTGGCCTCTCGCAGTCTCGGCACCAAAACTGTACCTGCCGCCCAGCTCGTAAGTATGAAACTGATCCGGCTCGTTAATCGCATTAATAAGATTCCCTTGGCTGAAGTAGGTACCCCTTTGATAATGACTGTAAAGCAACTGAGCATTAAAATCAAACCGGTTTCTCCGATTTAATTCGATGTGGGTATCCCCTCGAAGCAAATGATCCACAAAATTATCGGGTGGACTATCCCAAAATATGGTGCTTTGCATGCCATAACTGAGGGCATAGCGATTCAATGCCCGTTCCAAGGCAAACTGGAAGCCTGGCCGAATAAGGGTGACCCACGAAGGTTTTTTATTGAGGTCGTTGCGAAAAATATTGTCATCGTAGCCTTGCCTGATATCGAGCATCGGGAACAAGTCAAAAGGACCTATGGGAATATATCCTGGTTTAGTCCGCTTTTCATTGGCGCCAAAAGAATAGGTCGCACACAAGCTTAAACATAGGCTTACGATTATTCTAGCTTTGAAGT
The DNA here is from genome assembly GCA_902810705.1 of Methylococcaceae bacterium. Classification (GTDB taxonomy): domain Bacteria; phylum Pseudomonadota; class Gammaproteobacteria; order Methylococcales; family Methylococcaceae; genus CADDYU01. The sequence continues at coordinate 30,137 of CADDYU010000005.1, read as the reverse complement.
ATGGATTTTTCTTAATGCCAGATTCATAATCCTCGACCGCCATTAAAAATCTTCGAAGTTTTTTCAGTGTTTGTGAAAGCTGCATGTGCACCAATAATGCTCACTGTGGCTGCTTATAAAGACGCTGCATGGAGCTCCTTGACTGTTTCGTCTTCTTAATTGACAAAGCAACCCATGGCATCGCCAAGAACGTGACATATGTGCTCGCATTAGCGGGCATTTGCAGGTTGAAATCGACTGTCGAATGGATAAGTAGGCTGATGATTGCCATCAGACTAGCGAACCCCGCAGCCTTGGCTAAGGAGTGATCCATGCGGCCTAACGATTTGAACGCCGCAATCAAGCTTAACAGCACCGCAACAAGCAGAGGAAAGCAACCGACCACCCCTAATTCTCCCCAGAACTCGAAGTAATCGTTATGAGCATGCTCGTAGAAACCCTCACCGAGATCAGCGGTGACGTAATAGGGGAAAATTACCGGGAAGCTGCCTGCGCCCGATCCGGTGATCCAGAAGTCTTTTACTATGGGCCAAACAAACTCATTGATTTCATCTCGATTCTCAGTCCCAAAGCTGGTCTGCTCTATCCGCTGGGCGAGTTTCTCCACGCCAAACCAGGATCCTATCAGCGCAATATCGACCGCAATCACACTGATGAACAGCAATATAGTCGAACGCTTGGTGGAACGGGACAGCAATAGCGTCAAACCTCCGATACTTGAAAGACTTGCTATAAAGGCAGTGTTGCCCATCCGCGAACGGGTCAAGATTAACCCTGTCGCCATGATCACCAAAGCCAGACGCAGTACGGCCGTTTCGCTCAGGATCAATCCAAGCCAGTGGCGCAATCGCGCTCGCCAGCTGCCATGCCGCTCTCCTCTTAATCCAGCCACCAACAAACCCAAGCCAGCGGCAAGCGCCATTTCGAGATATCCTGCTAAATGGTTTCTATTGATAAAGGTACCGGTTGCGAAGCCTCGAAAGGCGTCTTTCTCGACGAAGAAGGAATATTCAAGCCCTGAAAGCATCATTAAGCCGCCATAAAGGGCTTGCATCGTGCCCGACAAGACGATGGTATACAAAAACAGCTTAAGCCTTTCTTCCGAGTTGACCAGGAACAGGAACAGAAAAAAAATCAGGCCGTAGGTTGCGCTCCTAAGGGCCAGCATTTTCGATATGGCCGGATCCAAGCTAATGGTGGATGTAGTCATAAGATCATGCCTGCCCCAAAGCTCAGTAGCTTTCGGAGAAAGAAAAGACAGCCAATCTTTCGGTAGTTCTAAAGCTTGAAAAGCTATCCAAACCGCTACGAATAACAGAAGTAGTCCAACCCAACACGCACCACCGCTCAGCACGCCGAAAGGCACTTGAATCCGGCCAATAATGTAAAGAGCCAACCAAGTTGCCGCGAATATAAAGATTATCGCGGCAAAAAATGGCCACGCCCATAATCGATTGCTCGCGAAAGGAAGCGGCAAAAAAATGAAAAGAGCCATAAAGGCCCAGAACAAAAGTAAATCTTTACTACTTTGTTGTCTAGCCAAATTGCCTTCCTTAAGAAAATCAGCTCAATTCTAGCTTTGCTGTTCTCAGGCTTTAAACCTACCAAATAGGCTCTCAGGGGAATAGATCATTTCATATCTGTCAATTTTTGAACCGGATAACAAGCCGTAGCATCTCAACTGCTTGCATCAAGAGCTATAAAAATCAGCGCGCTTGTACCTGTTGAGTAATTCTCAGAGATTACGATGATACAAACGGACAAAAATCTCACAGGTAGAAAAGTATACATAAAGCGTATTAGTGTTCAATGACAGATAGACGATTGCGGAGCATAAAGGGAGACAGTTTTTCAAGTTATTAACTTACTGCCTCAAATTCGTAAATAACAGTCCAATTACTGAGGCTAACCATAGCGGCCTGCTTGCTCATTGTTGATACAGATTAGGTTAAGCTTAATTCCGATCTCTGCGGTCATCGATCCACTAAACCGTCTATGTAAATTAACAAATTCAAAAAACTAATGTTAAATTTATGCTACCCTGAGTACATGTGATTCCACGATAGAAACAAAAGCCTACTAAACGGTAAACTTTCTGATACTATACTTAAGCTTGGAATTGAATACAGATAGCTTGAGCTTTAGTCAAGGCAAGCCTTTCTGAAGAATACAGATAACACAAGCATACCTGAACTAACACTTAGTTAGGCCTAAGTTTTCAAATTGCATACAAATTTTTGATAATTTTTAAATTTCTAATAAAGAAGATTCTAATGGCTGCGCGAGGTGTGGGTTATACGTACTCCCAATTCATAAATTACCCATTGCAACATATACTGAATGGCGATCAAACTTAAATACCTCCATTAATTGGAGCACTTTAACATGATCTACAGCGGAATCATTAAAGAACATTCATTTACGCTAAATGCTATTCTCCGTAGCTTGGATTTGTCTACTATAGTATTTAGTGGTATATGTGCATACTGGCTGCAATTCAGCCATTTGAATTTACCTGAACAATATATTACCGCCATTGGGATAGCCATTCTTATTAGCCTAATAGTCTTTCCACATTTTAATCTTTATAGACCTTGGCGCGGCACCTCGATGACAAAGGAGATTGGGGTTGTTACCTTTGCGTGGATTTCGACCCTGATCTTGCTTTCAGTTTTTGGATTCATTACCAAGCAATCCAGCTTTTTCTCGCGGATCTGGATTAGCAGCTGGTTTGTTCTTGGGTGGTGGTTTTTCGTTACCGAGAGGATCACGCTGCGGGCACTTTTGTCTTGGCTAAGGAAGAAAGGCTTTAATCAACGTTTTGTGGTTATTGTCGGTGGAATGGGAGTTGCCGAAGAGGTAGCGGCAAGACTTATTGCCTCTCCATGGCTTGGTTTCCGAGTCTTGGGATGTTTTTGTGACCGGCGGAAAGCAGGCGATATGATTGCCGGATCGGTAAAGGTATTGGGTGGGATAAATTCGCTTGTGGCATTTGCCGCAGCGACGAGAATAGACCAAATATGGATTGCTCTGCCCTTGAAAGAAGAAGAAAGAATAAAGAACCTTCTATATGAGTTAAGGCATTCGACAGCGGATATCCGTTTTATACCGGATATCTTCAGCTTTCGGCTGCTTAACCACTCCATCAGCGAGGTCGCGAATATTCCCGTGATCAATCTTTGCTCGACGCCTATGGATGGCATTTCTCGTTGGGTGAAGGAATTGGAGGACCGTATCTTGGCCTTCCTGATCTTATTGTTGATCAACCCTTTAATGCTGCTTATTACAATTGCTGTTCGTTTGAGCTCCCCCGGTCCTATATTCTTCAAGCAAAAGAGGCATGGCTGGGATGGCCAGCCTATCACGGTTTACAAATTCCGCACCATGTATACCCATAAGGAAGCAAATGGAACCGTAAGTCAGGCAAAGAAAAAAGATCCACGAGTAACCCGTGTCGGGGCTTTTCTTCGCCGGACGAGTCTTGACGAATTACCTCAGTTCATCAATGTGGTACAGGGAAGAATGTCCATCGTGGGACCACGTCCTCACGCGATCGAACACAATAACCATTTCAAGGATAAAATTGACGATTACATGCTTCGCCACAAAGTAAAACCCGGAATTACCGGATGGGCTCAAGTCCACGGCTGGCGTGGAGAGACGGACACGTTGGACAAGATGCAAAAGCGTGTGGAATTTGATCTCTACTACATTGAGAACTGGTCCGTTTGGCTCGACTTGCAAATCATTCTTCGAACCTTATTTTCAGGGTTCTTTCATAAAAATGCCTATTAAGCGCAGCCGAGATCACGAGATTTTCTGGCTTAACTAGCTAGATTAGAACAGGTCCTCAGAACTACGATTTCGCTAACATAGAACGCGCGCTCGATACATAAGCAGAGCACGGGTGAAATGGCTTGAAGGCTCAGCAGCGCAGCGCTATCTTCTTTCAGCCATAGAAGTTGAGAGCACCGCGCCGCCTCGGAATGGATCCTGATCTCGACCCAAACCCAAGTCGACGTCATTCTTCAGTTTGAGGTAGCCGGGGCTCTGCCCAAGCTAAACTCACTGACCAAGCTCAGCACTGACGCGTGCCATGGCCGCCTGTAAAATCGGGCGTAAAAATCAAGACTAAAGCCCGTATTTCTTGCGTTTACGCCAAAAGGTGGCGCGGCTCATTCCAACCTGCCTCGCGGCTTCTTCCAGGCGTCCCCCCGAGGCTTCCAGAGCCGCTTGGATCAAGGCCGCCTCGTCCCTTCGTTTGAAGGTTCGGGTGGAGAGGGTCTCCGCGGTCGATGTCGATGATCCCGTCGCCTCGCGAAACTCAGGGGGCAAATCCTCCAGGTTCAATTCGCCGCTTCGACCCACGGCGAAGGCGTATTCGATCACGTTCTGAAGCTCCCTGACATTGCCAGGCCAGGCATGGTCCAGCAAACGCCGCATGGCTTCCGGCGCAATGCGCTCGATGCGCCTTGGGCCGCGAAGATTGTGGCGCTCGATATAGCGCCACAGCAAAAAGCTGATATCGTGACGGCGCTCGCGCAGGGGCGGCAGAAAGACCGGCACCACGCGGAGGCGGTACATCAAGTCCTCCCGGAAGCGTCCGAGCCTGACCTCCTCGCGCAGGGAACGATGAGTCGCGGCGATGATCCTCACGTCCACCGTGACGGCGCGGTCGCTGCCCACCGGCATGAAGGTCCGCTCCTGCAGGACGCGCAGGAGTTTGGCCTGGAGTTCGAGCGGCAGCTCGGCCACCTCGTCCAGAAACAGCGTGCCGCCATGAGCCTTTTGAAACAAGCCGGGGCGGTCCCGGACCGCTCCCGTAAACGCTCCCCTCACATGCCCGAACAGCTCGCTTTCCAACAAGCTCGGGGTCAGCGCCGCGCAGTTGACGGCCAGAAAGGGGCCGTCACGGCGATGGCTTTCCTGGTGCAGGGCGCGCGCCACCAGTTCCTTGCCGGTGCCCGACTCGCCCCGAATCAGAACCGTGGCCTCGGTCTCCGCGACATTGCGGATGATCTTGATGGCGTTCTTCATGGCGGGATCGCGGGAGACGATTCCGTGGAAGCTTTCGACATCCTCTTCAAGCACGCCTAAGCTAGCCAGGGATTCCGGCTGGAACCGCTCGATGGCGCCCGTGAACCGGCCTTGGGCATCGAAGAAGGCACGCGCCGTGCGGTAAGAGGCCACGACCCCGCCGCCCCGCTTCCAGAGGCGAACCGACCGCGCCCTGATATCGCCTACCTCGGCCAGGCCGCAGGGATCGTGCGCATAACCGCTACCCAGCACTTCTCCGCAGGGACGGCCGATCACCTGCTCCTCGGACCATCCAAACAGCTTCTCCGCGCCTCGGCTCCAGAACAGGATGCGGCCGGCGGCATCCACCACGAACACGGCACCGGCGTCGATTAAATCCGTCAGCGCTTCGATCGCCCGATCGGGACCGACATGGCTGAGCCAGTTCTTGAAGAGCGGCGAGGCGAGGCTCATGGTTCTGAGGCCGGTCAGGGGTTCACTGTTGTTTCACATCGTATCACGAGGCCTTGAAAGGTTTCATCGTGAAACATTCGCTGGATCGACAGGTGCGCCGGATAGCCATACACCCCAATGGGTTACCTGAATGTCGCGCTCTGGCATGTTCCGTGATAGCGAAGGTGCATGAATCCTCAACACCCTTGAGAAGGAGCTACAGCATGATTTTCAGGCAGCTTTTCGAACCCGACACCAGCACCTACAGCTATCTTTTGGGCTGCGAGCGCACCCGGCGCGCGTGCCTGATCGATCCGGTCGCCTCGGAGGTCGAAGGCTATGTCTCGCGGCTGAAAGAATTGGATTTGACGCTGATGTACACACTGGAAACCCACGTCCATGCCGATCACGTCACCGGCGCCGCCTGGCTGCGCGACCGGCTGGGCAGCAAGAGCGTGGTGCATCGGGACGCGGGCGCCGCGTGCGCCGATCTCTTGGTGACCGACGGGGTGGTGTTGCAGGTGGGGGAGCTTGTGTTCGAGGTGCGCCATACGCCGGGCCACACCAACGGGTGCGTCAGCTATGTGATGGCGGATCGGGTCTTTACCGGCGATGCGCTGCTGATCGACGGCTGCGGCCGTACCGACTTCCAGCAGGGCGACGCAGGTCAGCTTTACGACAGCATCACCTCGAAGCTGTTCACCCTGCCGGCCGATACGCTGGTCTATCCCGGCCATGACTACCGCGGCAACACGGTATCCACCATCACGCAGGAACGGGCGAAGAACTCTCGCCTGAGCGGCAAGAGCCGGGCGGAGTTCATCGAGCTCATGCAGCGGCTCGAGCTCCCTTATCCCAAGCACATCGACCAGGCGCTGCCGGCCAACCGGGCCTGCGGGCAGATTCCGGTCGTTCCGCAGGGGTGAGCGAACCGCCATGACTCTCGCGGTCACCCTTTCCGTCCTCATCGGTGTGCTGCTGGGCTTGTTGGGCGGCGGCGGCTCGATCCTGACTGTGCCGATGCTGGTGTATGCGCTGCACCTCCCGCCGAAGACCGCGATCGCGACATCGTTTATCGTGGTGGGGGCTTCCGGCCTGATCGGCCTCGTTCCGCATGCCCGCCGCGGGCGGGTTTCCTGGAGGAGCGGATTGGTGTTCGGCCTGGCCGGGATGGCCGGCGCCTTCGGCGGGGGCCGGCTGGCCGGCCAGGTCTCGAACGAGCTTCTCATGGCGCTGTTCGGCGTGGTCACCCTCGTGACCGGCCTGGCCATGCTGCGGGGCCGTGGCGCCGAGGCCCGGAACGGCTCACTGGAGGGCACTCCGGCCCCGCGCTCGGCTCAAGTCCAAAGCCGCCGGGCGCTTGACCTCAGGTTACTGTTCGACGGCTTCTTCGTCGGCGGCCTGACCGGCTTGGTCGGAGTCGGCGGGGGGTTTCTCATCGTGCCCGCCCTGACCTTGCTGGTGGGATTGCCCATGCCGACGGCGGTGGGCACCTCCTTGCTGGTCATCGTCATGAATGCCGTGGCGGGGCTTGGCGGCTATAGCCAGCATGTGGCGCTCGATCCCGCCCTGACGGGTCTGGTGACCGTCGGCGCGATCGCCGGCAGCGTCGCGGGCAGCGGACTCTCCGGCCGCATCGGCGCGGAGGCGCTGCGCCGGCTGTTTGGCGGCTTCATCCTCCTGGTGGCCGGCTATGTGCTTTATCGCTCCTTGACCTTGGACGTGATGGCTGGCGTCCAAGCGTTGCTCGAGCGGCACCTCGAGTTTTTCCAAGGGGCCGCCGCCTTGGCCGCGCTTCTCGTTCTCTTTCGGATCGGCGCTCGCATCCATCGGCGGGGTGGGCAAGCGGACTGCGGCCATCAACGGCTAGGCCGGCCCAATATCCACTAATGTTTTGCGTTCTTGCCTTGAATCAGCCACTCTTGGGGCTCGCCTTCAAGGCATTTTTTGAAATAGACATCAAGCTCCACCTGCTTTGAAGGGTTGACCCACCGGGCTTACTAATGAGGCTTGTTAATCCATGAAGATCCATCGAGCCGTCATCGGCGCGGTCGTTTTGGGGTTCCCGCTCTTGGCCGCTGCGCTGGAGCCAAGCACGGGTGTCAGGACGACCCCACTACTCGAGACGACGAAAAGCTGGGACGGCAAACCCATCGTTTACCCCAAAGGTACAGCCAAGATCACGGGATTCTTGATCGAGATCGCACCCGGAGCGGAAACCGGCTGGCATACCCACCCCGTGCCCTCCTTCGGCATGATCCTGGAGGGCACGCTGATCGTCGCGCTCAAAGACGGCCGGGTAAAACGTCTCCAGGCCGGCGATGCCTTGGCCGAAGTCGTGAATACGGCTCACAATGGCCGTAACGCCGGCGAGATTCCGGTCAAGCTTGTGGTGTTCTACACCGGAATCGCTGGGAAAGCTCTCACGATCAAGGAGCCGCAAGGCCAAGATTCTCACCGACGAAAGCGGCCGTAAGTCTCTGGGCCGCGAGAGACCTTTTCCAGCACCCTGAGGAAGCACAATCACCGACCCTCTCATCTCGAAGAGCGCTCGGGCTGGTCGGGCACCGTTTTCCGCGCACCACGTGAGAGTGTCAGCTGGGAGTCCGATCGGCCGGTCGGCATTGTCACCGTCCCCCTTGAATCTCTCTAACGCGGCTTCAATGCATGAAATCTCGGGGTTCACCACCCCGCTCGATACCTGGATAAATTACTTCCTAGCCAGTCCTTTCATTAGGATCCCGTCGACCCTGCGCCAGTCCGCCTCGGTATCCACGCCCGCCTCCGGAGCCTCGTCGACCGTCAGCACCCGGATGCGCTCGCCGTGCCAGAGGATGCGCAGCTGTTCCAAGGCTTCCACCGCTTCCAGGGGGGAAGCCGGCCAGGCGACGTAGCGGCGGAGGAAGCCGGCCGAGTAGGCGTAAATGCCGATGTGCCTTAGCCAGGGAAAATCCCCCGGCAAGGGGGCCTCGCTCCGACCGAAGCTCGCGCGGTGCCAGGGAATTGGCGCGCGGCTGAAATACAGCGCATAGCCGTTCCGGTCCACCACCGTCTTCACGGCGCTGGGATCGAACACCTCGGCGGGGTTCCGGATCGGCGCGGCCAGGGTCGCGGCACCCGCCTTCCCCTGCCCCGCCAAGGCTTCCGCCAGCCGGCGGATCAAATCCGGCCGCATGAGGGGTTCGTCGCCCTGGAGATTGACGACGATGTCCTCGTCCGACCAACCGAGCTTGTCCGCCACTTCGGCGATTCGTTCGGTGCCGCTGGCATGATCCGGGCGGGTCATTACCGTCCGCACCGGCAGCGCCGCCACGGCGTCGCGGATGCGTGCGTCGTCGGTCGCCAGGTACACCTCGCTCCCGGCTTCCAAGGCCCGCTCGCAGACATGGACGATCATGGGCCGGCCGGCGATGGGCAGCAGCGGCTTGCCAGGCAATCGAGTCGAGCCGTGGCGCGCGGGAATGACGATCTTGAATCCGGTCATCGGGCGCTCACTCCAGCGGCGCTTGCCGGGGTTTCAGGGCATCGTATTCTTCGAGGCTGATCCGGCGCGCCTCGCTCTCCAGCATCACCGGAATGTCGTCCCGGATGGGATAGGCCAGCCGGTCGGCCCGACAGACCAATTCCCGCTGCTCTTTTTGATAGATCAGTTCGCCTTTGCAGAGCGGGCACACCAGGATCTCAAGCAATCTTCTGTCCATAGCATTTGGCCTTCAATTGGGTTAAGAGTTGTTCGCCGAATTTCGCCGGCAAGCGAGCCTCCACCGGCACATACCAATGTTCGGGGCCGGCGAAGGCCCGGCACTTGACCGCGTCCTTCTCGGTCATGAGGAGCGGTGTTTCTCCCGCGAATGCAAGATCCTCTTGCCGATAGCCATGATGATCAGGAAATTCTCTCGGCTCGAACGCCAGACCGTGGCTGCGGAGATGAGCGAAGAACCGTTCGGGATGGCCGATGCCCGCCAGCGCATAGAGAGGCTGGCCGACAAAACTGGCGAGCGGCCGGCGGCGGGTTTCGTCACGGAGATGGACTGCCTCCCCGCCCTCCAGCGCCATGAAATGGCCGTCCCTCGAGGCTCCCGAATACACCACCAGGTCCACGGCACCCAGCCGCTCCGGCGGCTCCCGGAGCGGCCCGGCAGGAAGGCAACGGCCATTGCCGAAGCCGCGCGCGCCGTCGATCACGGCGATCTCGAGGTCGCGCGCCAAGGCATAGTGCTGCAAGCCGTCGTCGGCGATCACGAGATCGCAGTCGGTTTCGGCGAGCAGCGCCCGAGCCGCCTCGGCCTTGGCCGAAAACACGTAGACCGGGCGGCCGGTCCTTCGGGCGATCAGCACCGGTTCGTCGCCGGCCAGCCGTGGATCGGTGTTCGGTTTCACGGCCAAGGGCCGACGCGACTTCGCGCCGCCGTAGCCCCGGCTGACGATGCCGGGCCGGAAGCCTTGCCTTTCGAGAAAGCCCGCCAGCCAAATGACCAGGGGAGTCTTGCCCGTGCCGCCCACGGCGAGATTGCCGACCACGATCACCGGCACCGGCAACCGTTCCGACTTCTTCAGGCCGACGCAATAGGCCCCGCGGCGCAGCGCCACCGCTCCGCGAAACAACCCTTCCAGGGGCAACAACAGGGGGTTCGGGAAGGTTTGGCCGTACCACTGGGCCTGCAACCAGCGGTTCAGGGATAAATCGAAACCCATGGCGGCCGTCGACTTCACGGTGGATCGCCCGGATCGCCTTTCACGGCGAAGGTGACAGGCTTGAATCCGGCCTGCTCGGCGGCTCCAACCCCCCTCACCCAGCCGCCGGATTGAATGAGCTCGAACACAACCCGCTCTCCATCGAGGCAAAAGCACGAAGTTTACCTTACCGGGAGGGAATTGGCAGGGGAGGCGATTCGGCCATTGGGCGATCCCGCTCTCCGCGCGCCCCGGCCACACTCGGACGATCCGCTTCGAATCCGGCGAAATCCAGGTACATTCCGTCCCGACGCCACACGGCTATACCGACATCGCGCCATGACTTCGAGAGATTGTCGCGACGCAAGTCGTATTCCCAGTCCATCGGCACCCGGACTTCCTTCATCTTGATGACGAACTCCGCATCCGCGAGGCCTAGCCCAAGCTCGGCGCCGTAGAAGGCGGTCACCTTCTTCATGAACTTTTCCAGCCGGTCGCGGCTCGGGTGCGAGGTGATGGCGACATTGGCCCACATGGATTGAACCCGGCCCCAGTTGGGCGCGAGCAGGCGGCCCTCCCGGTTGACAAAAGGCAGCCAGGTTTCCCGGCCGGTTTTGTCCCGGTAGGCGAGGGCGAAAATGCGGTGGTAGCCGGCGAAATGGTCGTGCATGTACAGGGCGTGCGGCGAAATCCCCAGGAAGGCGTGGGAAAAGTTGATGACCGAATCACTGACCTGATCGAGAACAGCCAGCGCCGGATCGCTCGGCCGGGTGCCTGCCCAGCGGTACAAAATCCCGTAATGAAGAGTGCTGTTGAGCTGAAGCAAGAGGATGAGCACCAGGAATTTGGCGATGCGCTGGGCGATCTGCCGGTCGGTGCCGGCATAGCGGGCGTGGAATTTCGCGAAAGGGCGCTCATCCTCGAAGACCGGGACCGCAGCCATCGCGCAGGCCTCCCCACAGGTCAGCCGCTGCCGGTTATCCGCGATGTTCTGGTAAACCCGCCTCGCCCAGTGGTGGATTCCCGGCAGCCGCAGCAGCCACCCTAAGGGAGCGGTATAAACCATTTTGAGAAGGATGCGGATATAGGTATCCAGACCGGTATAGACGCGCCCGGCCCTATCCACGGCATATAAGTCCTTCAATAGGACTTCTTCCGGAATGGAGGCCAATTGCCGGCAGTCCCCTGCATGCGCCTGCAACCCCTTGAAATCGACCGCCCGGAAGAGATCGAAATGCTCGACGAAAATGACCGTCCGATTGCACAAAGGGCATTCCTGATCGTAAAACACCGTCAAGGCCGGCCGCCCGAGCTTCAAGATTCCACGCAATCTCCGCCACCAGGCCAAAGGCACCATCAAACCGTAATGCGCCAGCATCGCGAAGCCGAACGGATAAATATTCAGCGATAGGACGATACCGGTATGAAAACCGGCTCCGGCGAGCAGCAAGGGAACCCGAAATCGACGGAACCAGAACAGAAAAATAAACACCAGCTGGAAAATGATGATGGCATAGCCGATACCCATCTCCAGGTACTTGCTATTCAAGAGCGGGCTCATGTCGATGGCCGACATGTAGTAAGGCATGGTGGACGGCAGCCAGGCACCCATGCCGTTCCGCCAGAATTCCGAGGACAACTTGTGCAGCCCGGAATCGAAATACAAAAGGCCCAGGCTGATGGCGAGGGGTAGATAATAAGCGAGCACCGTGATGTCATAGGGCGGCTGGTAACGGCAGGCCGGGGTGGAATAGCGCAGCTTGAGCCGGAGATTGTCGAGCGACAAGGCTCGTTCGGAAGGTAGAAAGATCAGGAGAAAGCCCGTGCCGGTCATGAGCTGGTCGAAGCCGCCGTCGAAGTCCTGCCATAAGGGAGTGAATACCACGAAAACCACCCAGAAAAGGTAATTCGAAAGCGCCGCCTGGCGGGTGCGATATCCCATCGTGAGGCAAGCGGCGGCGGCCATCCAAACCAGGAGAAAAAAATGCAGTATGGGCGAAGCCCTATCGATGAAAGGCACCGGATCGAAAATCAAGTGCCGAAAATAGAACAGGAATAGGATTTCCTGCAGAGCGACCAGCCCGAAGGCGATCCGGAAAATGCCGAGCCCGATAGCGGGAACCTGTTTTTGCAGCCCCCGTTCGACGAGCTTGAGAAGAATTCGATACATTATGATGAGCGGGATAATCGAGGCAAGAATTATTATAAAAATTACGCAATATACTTTAAGTAAACCCTAAATAAAATGCCACAAATCGCGTTTCACTCTCAAGGTTATGAGGGTTTTTGCGATGTCATGATTGGCGCGGACATTTCACACCTCATATTTCAGGGTTCAAAGGAATTACCCCATTCCCCCATGAAAAAACTCTCGGCGAGGGGGCGGCGGGAGCGCGGCGCATATTCCCGTTCCTTGAGTTCATCGGGAATCTGGTCTTCCGGCAGCTGATATCCTACGGTCATCATCGCCATGCACTCGTAGCGCTCGGGAATGGCGAATTCGGCGCGGATCTTTCCGGCGTCGAAGCCGCCCATCTGATGGACCATCAGCCCCAGGGCCATGGCCTCGATCGCCAGGCTCATGCTGGCGGCACCCGTGTCGTAGGGTCCCCAGGGATTGGGCCGCCCATCCCTGAACCGGCTATCGGCGCACGCCAGTAGCAAAAGCGGCGCCCGGAAAGCCCACCTCCGGTTGCCTTCCGTCAGGCAGCCGAGCGCCCGGCGCCAGCGTTCGGGCTCGGCGAGCCGCTCCCAAATCAAGTAACGCCAAGGCTGATCTCCGAAACAGGAGGGTGCCCAGCGGGCGGCTTCCAACAGGGCGAGCAGTTTGTCCCGCTCGACGGGACGGTCCGGATCGTAGGCCCGGCCGCTCCAGCGCTCGGCGAGCACAGCGGCGATCTCGATCCGGGTCAGGGCTTTCTTCCGAAACATGGGCACACCTCGGGAAGAGCAAGTCAGCGGATATCACCTCATCGGTGGGCGGGCTTCGCGAACGGCATGATGCCGGCCTGCGTTTCCGGCAACTCTGAATTGTACCGCCAACCTGCGAAAATACCCCTGGCCAAAGCTTGATTGATGCAGACCGCAACAGACTGGGCTAGGAATGGCGAAAATGCGCTCGGCCCTCGACCAAAGCGCCGCCGGCCAGCCGTTCCAATACTCTCAGCGGCGCTTGATCTGGCCGGACCAGGTGGTCGGGATCGAGGTAAAAGGTTTGCTCGAGCAGGAACTGGCCGGCCATGGCGGCGTGCAGAACCTGGTCCGAAAACACGATCCAGGAGGTGCCCGCGGGAAAGGCGAAGGATTGCTGCGGCGCCGAGTTTTGATAGGCGCTGTCGGCCTTGACCAGATCATGGAGTTGCCCCATGTAGTGGTCGTATCGAGTGCGCCTCGATTTGGTGACGCCAAGCTTCTCCAACAGCCAGGCCGACCCGGGCCAGGGCTTGGAGACCTTCGGAAAAAACTTCGCCGCGAAGCCCTCGAACGGCTCGCCCACCCGCCAGACCCTCGGTTGTCCATGCGGATTGACGTTGGAGAAAACCCGGAGCAGCCGGACGCCTCCCGTCGGGTTGGAAGGAAACGAATCCACATGAAGACGCGAATCGTCCTTGCGCCAACTCGTGTTGCGCCCCTCTACGGCGGCGGTCCGATAAGAAGTGAACCCCCGCCGAAGGAATTCCGCATAGTGCGGAAAGAGCCCTTTCACCAATCGGGTAGATGCGTCGGCATAACGGGCCAGGATTGCCTTGAGCCGAATGATTTCTTGCGGGCTGCCACGAGCCCCGCCAAGCTCGGATGAAGGGCCGCGGAAGCTGATGTTCTTGGCCTTGCCGTCCGCCCATTGCTCGGACAAAAAAGGCTTTTCCGAGGCTTCGAACTGAAATTCCAAGCTTGGGCAATAAAGGATCTTTCCGGCTTCGAGCACGGTCTCCAGACTCTCGGTGCCTTGGCCAGCGGGTTCCCAAGTATCGACGGTGCATTCGTGAATGATGTCCAGGCTCACGAGATCTCCTGAAAATGAACGGACTGGCGGAAGCCCATGCCACAGCTCGAGCCCCGTCCGCCCTGCTTCTTTAACGTAGCGGTCTGAACGCAGCAAACGCCACCTCAAGCGCGGAGGATGGCGTCGCATCCGTCATTTCGACGGATGTCTCTGAGCTTTTAAGCCGGCCGAAAGCCGGCAAGCCTCGCGTCGAGGAGCGATCAAGATACCCAGAGTCCCCCGATTACGCAAATGAACGCGGACTGCGGGACGCACAGGTTCAGAGAATCTTCCAAACCACTCCGCCTCGCCTAATAATGTAAGAATTATAGGGTCGGATCACACTCGCCAATAATATGCCGTATCGTCCGTACCACTTACGCTAATGATATCTTCCAAGCCGACATAACCCTTATTGGCGGGAGGCTACGGTATTATATAATTTCAAGGCGTTTAGTCTGGTTGCCTCGCAGTCGAAGCTTCCTCTGCCTTCGATGCATAGCCTTAATATCTGAATGGCGCGGGTTGAAAATATTGGATGGCCACTATTGATATCTCTAAGAAAGCAATCCAGCTGCTCGCGGGTAATATGTAAATCGTTATTCGTTACCATGAGTCTCGCCCCGGCGATTCTTGAAGTATTTCGGAAATCGTCATCAATCTTTAATCTTGCTTTATCTCAAAGAATGAGGATTGCCGAAGAGACAGCGAGAATACCGACGCTGCCTGTGACCGGATGAGTTTTGGAAAGTTCCAAGTTCCAGCCTGAGGCTGTTCCTCCATCACAAGAGCATCCATGCCTTGAAATGCGCCTCCTAACCCAGTAAGCTTCCGCGATTTCGCAGCACGGGAGATCGAAATGGCACGCCGTCCCTTGGTCGTCGGAAACTGGAAAATGAATGGCACGCGCGCGAGCGCGAAAGCGCTGTTGGCAGACATTCTGGCTGGCCTGCCTACCGACGCGCGGGCCGAGGTGGGGGTGTGTCCACCGGCGGTGTTCATTCCCGAAGCGGCCGAGGCGCTGGCCGGCAAACCCGTGCTCCTCGGCGCCCAAAACGTGGCCGATCAGGACGAAGGCGCCTATACCGGCGAAGTCTCCGCGCCGATGTTGCGTGAATTCGGCTGCGCCTTGGCCATCGTGGGGCATTCCGAGCGCCGGCTCATTTATGGCGAATCCGATAAACTGATCGCCGCCCGCTACGGAAAAGCCATCGCTCACGGCATCACGCCGATCCTCTGCGTGGGCGAAACTTTGGAACAGCGCGAGCAAGGCAGCACGTTTGCGGTAATCGACCAGCAACTCGGCGCGGTTTTGGAAGCGTGCGGAGCGGCATCGCTGCGGAAGGCTGTTATCGCCTATGAGCCGGTTTGGGCGATCGGCACCGGACGGACCGCGACGCCAGAGCAAGCTCAAGAGGTCCACGCGTACATTCGACGCCAGATCGCGGAGCGCGAGCCGGAAGTCGCCGCCTCGCTGCGAATTCTCTATGGCGGGAGTGTCAAACCCGACAATGCCGGAGCCCTGTTCGGTTTGCCCGACGTTGACGGTGGCTTGATCGGCGGCGCGTCTCTGGATGCCAAATCTTTTCTTTCGATTAGCCTTGCGGCTTGACGGGATTTTCTATGTATCAGGCGTTGATGATCGTTCATGTCCTGATCGCCCTGGCGATCATTGGATTGGTGTTGCTCCAGCAAGGCCGAGGCGCCGATGCGGGGGCGGGCTTCGGCGGCGCTTCCAATACCTTGTTCGGCGCGCGCGGCGCGGCTTCATTCCTGTCGCGAACGACGGCGGTGTTCGCGGCCCTGTTCTTCGTCACCAGCTTGGTGCTTGCATACTTGGCCGGCAATCCGGATAATAAAACGCCTGACATCATGGATGTTCCGCAAACGGAGTCATCCCAGCGCGATCTTCCTCCGGTCAGCGAGGAGCCGCCCGCAGCTAACAAGTCCGACCTGCCGGCGCCAACCGAGGCGCCTCCGCCGGCGGAGAAAAAGCCATAAAATGCCTTTGTTAGCCTACTTCCCTGTCATTCAGCCGATGTGGTGGAATTGGTAGACACGCCATCTTGAGGGGGTGGTGACGAAAGTCGTGTCGGTTCAAGTCCGACCATCGGCACCAATCACGAATACTGTTGCTTTGAATCGGCTCGCCTACTCTCAGGTGGGCCGATTTTGTTTCCGGACGACGAAACGCGAACTCCATGAAGTTTACTGTCATCAGCACTGACGGCAACGCCCGACGGGGAGAACTGACGTTTCCGCGAGGCAAGGTGCAAACTCCGGCCTTCATGCCGGTCGGCACTTACGGTACCGTCAAGGCGATGACCCCGGAGGAACTGCGGGACATTGGCGCGGAAATCATTCTCGGCAATACCTTTCATTTGATGCTGCGTCCCGGCACCGAGGTCATCCGCCGGCATGGGGACTTGCATGGATTCATGCATTGGGACGGGCCGATTCTCACCGATTCGGGCGGATTCCAGGTATTCAGCCTGGGTAGCCTTCGGAAGATCAGCGAGGCTGGGGTCCGGTTTCAATCCCCTATCGATGGCGACATGATTTTCCTGGGGCCCGAGGAATCGATGGCCGTGCAGCGTGCGCTGGGTTCGGACATCGTAATGATTTTCGACGAATGCACCCCTTATCCCGCGACCTACGAACAAGCGGCGGAGTCCATGCGTCTATCCCTGCGTTGGGCGGAACGTAGCCGTAAGGCGCACGGCGATAATCCGGCCGCGCTGTTCGGCATCGTCCAAGGCGGCGTTTATGAGGAACTGCGGCTCGAATCAGTTGACGGCTTGAGGAACCTCGGCTTCGATGGCTATGCCGTCGGAGGCCTCTCGGTGGGTGAGCCCAAGGATGATCGGGCGCGGGTGCTGTCGACACTCCTGCCCCAAATGCCTAGAGGCAAGCCGCGCTACCTGATGGGAGTGGGCACCCCCGAGGACATCGTCGAGGCGGTACGGCTCGGCATCGACATGTTCGATTGCGTCATGCCCACCCGTAATGCCCGCAACGGCCATCTGTTTACTCATCAAGGCGTCATCCGCATCCGCAATCGCTGCTATCGGGATGATCCACGCCCGCTTGACGAAAACTGCCGTTGTTATACCTGCCGTCATTACAGCCGGGCGTATCTCCGGCATCTCGACAAATGCGGCGAGATTCTCGGCGCCCGACTCAATACCACTCATAACCTTTTTTATTACCAAGAGCTTATGTCGGGATTGCGGAACGCAATCGAGGCGGGCCGCCTCCGAGAGTTCATTGTGAGCTTTTATGCGCGACAGGGCAACGATAAGGCTTTTGTGTAATAATGCTGGGTTTTAAATAACTACTATAAGCTTAGGATCGCTCATGGACTTCTTGATCTCCAATGCGTTGGCCCAAACCGCGCCCGCCGCGCCGCAAGAACCCGGTTTTGTCGGCTTGATTTTGCCCCTCGGCATCTTACTGGTCTTCTTCTTCTTATTTATCCTTCCTCAACAGCGGCGGACCAAGGAGCACAAAAAGATGGTTCAAGCGCTGACCAAAGGCAGCGAGGTGGTCACCAACGGCGGCCTACTCGGGAGGGTGGTGGATCTCGACGAGAATTTCGTTCAGTTAGAACTGGCCGATAACATCTTCGTGCACGTGCAGCGGCACGCTATCGCGTCCCTGGTGCCGAAAGGCACCTATAAAACCAAGAAAAAAGTCGAGAAATCCTAATCGAGAGCTGAATATTCAGCGGCGGACAAGGCCGTATGAAGGTTTACGCTCAAAGGCAGCAACCATGCGAAACCGCTTTCCATTGTGGAAAAACCTATTAATCATCGTCATTTTGACGCTGGCGGTGATCTATTCCTTGCCCAACTTCTTCGGCGAAGATCCCTCGGTGCAGCTATCGCCCTCACGCGGCACGGTCCTGGATCAAAGCACCTTGGCGCAATCGGAGAAAGCGCTCGCCGAGGCGGGCCTGAATCCGAAATCAGTGGAGCTGACTGAAAAGCGGCTTCTGATCCGCTTCGCGGACACCGAGGCTCAGCTCAAGGCGGCCGATATTCTGGAAAATCGTCTGGGCGATAAATTCACGGTAGCGCTCAATCTCGCGCCTTCGACACCAGATTGGCTCCGCGCCGTCGGCGCCCAGCCTATGTATCTGGGCCTAGATTTGCGAGGCGGCGTGCATTTCATGCTACAAGTCGACATGGACGCGGCCGTCAAGCAAGCTGAAGAGCGCTATGCCGAAGACCTCCGGTCCCTGCTTCGGGAAAACAAGATTCGCTACGTATCGGTGGATAGGGACAACCAAGCCATCCAAATCAAGTTCCAGGATGCGGCGGCCTTGGCGCAAGCGGAGAACATCATCAAGCGGGAAATTCGGGGACTGGTACTGAGTGGAGGGG
Source organism: Methylococcaceae bacterium (assembly GCA_902810705.1). Taxonomy (GTDB): domain Bacteria; phylum Pseudomonadota; class Gammaproteobacteria; order Methylococcales; family Methylococcaceae; genus CADDYU01. The sequence goes on along the minus strand of CADDYU010000005.1, from coordinate 11,627 downwards.
ATTACGTGCTCATCGCCAAGCTCTCCGAGCCCGAGATTCGGGAAATCCGCCGCTTAGCTGTGGCCCAGAACATCACCACCCTACGCAACCGCGTGAACGAGCTAGGGGTGGCGGAGCCCGTGATTCAGCAGCAGGGCGAGGACCGCATCGTCGTGCAATTGCCCGGCGTGCAGGATACCGCCCGCGCCAAGGAGATTCTCGGCGCCACGGCGACCTTGGAGTTCCGCCTGGTGGACACCGAGCATCCGACGCCCACCGACGAGAGCAAGACACCCCTGGGCTCCAGGCTTTATCGTGACCGAAACGGCAAGCCAATACTGTTGCAGCGAAAGGTCATCGTGACCGGCGACCAGATCGTCGATGCCTCGTCCGGGCTAGAACAGCAATCCGGCTCCGCAGCCGTGTTCGTGACCTTGAACGGCCCCGGCGCCCGCAAGATGGCTGATACCACCCGCGAAAACATCGGAAAGCCCATGGCCGTGGTGTACATTGAGAACAAGTCCGAAACCAAAGACATTGGAGGCCAGAAAGTCACTACCAAGAAGAAGGTCGAGGAAGTCATCAACGTGGCGACCATTCGCGACCGCTTCAGCAAGCGCTTTCAAATCACCGGGCTCGATAGCACCGAGGAAGCGCGCAACCTGTCGCTGCTGCTCCGAGCAGGCGCTTTGGCCGCGCCGGTGGATATCGTCGAAGAACGCACCATCGGCCCCAGCATGGGCCAGGAGAACATCGAGCGGGGCGTCAATTCCAACCTCTATGGCTTTATTGCTATTGCCTTGTTCATGATCCTGTACTACCGGGTGTTCGGGCTTTTTTCCGTCATTGCCTTGGGTGTGAACGTGCTCTTGCTGGTAGCGGCCTTGTCGCTGATGCAGGCGACACTCACGCTGCCCGGCCTAGCCGGTATCGCCTTGACCGTCGGCATGGCCATTGACGCCAACGTGTTGATCAACGAGCGCATCCGCGAGGAACTGCGCCTTGGCGTTACCCCGCAGATGGCGATCATTGCAGGCTATGAGCGGGCTTTCGCCACCATTCTCGACTCCAACATCACCACATTCATCGCCGGCATCGCCTTGTTCCTGCTGGGCGCCGGACCGATTCGCGGCTTCGCGGCGGTATTGTGCATCGGCATCTTGACCTCCATGTTCAGCGCCGTCGTGGTGTCTCGGGGGCTCGTCAATCTTACCTATGGCCAGCGGCGGAAGCTGACCAAGCTTGCAATCTGAGAAAGCAATTATGGAGTTCTTCAAAATCAAGCGCGACATCCCGTTCATGAAGTACGGGAAAGTCACCACCACCATATCCCTGGTCACCTTCATTCTTGCCATCCTCGCCTTGAGCCTCAAAGGGCTTAACCTCGGCATCGACTTTACCGGCGGAATGCTCATAGAAGTGAGCTACGCGCATCCTGCCGACCTCGGGGCCATACGCACCACGCTCGAGGCGCAAGAGATGAGCGAAGTCGCCGTGCAGAATTTCGGCACCTCCCGGGACGTCTTGATCCGGGTGCCGATGAAGGGTGAGCAAGGCGGTGCTCATCTGAGCGAACAGATATTCTCGAGCCTGAAGGCCCAAGATCCTTCCGCCGAGTTGCGGCGAGTGGAATTCGTCGGGCCCCAAGTGGGTCAGGAGTTGTACGAAAGCGGCATACTGGCGCTCCTTTTGGTAATCGCCGGCATTATGGCTTACCTGTCATTGCGTTTCGCTTGGCGTTTCTCAGTCGCCGCCATCATTGCCAACATGCACGATATCGTCATCATTCTTGGCATGTTCGCTTTCTTTCAATGGGAATTCACCTTAAGCGTGCTCGCTGGGGTCCTGGCCATTCTGGGCTATTCGGTGAACGAATCGGTGGTGGTATTCGACCGGGTACGGGAAAATTTCCGGAAAATGCGTCGGGCGAGTGTGGAAGAAGTCATTGACAACGCCATCACCGCCACCATGTCCCGCACCATCATCACCCACTCAATGACTCAGCTGATGGTACTTGCCATGTTCTTCTTCGGTGGCGAGGCTCTTCACAATTTCGCCCTGGCTTTAACCATCGGCATCATCTTCGGCATTTACTCCTCGGTGCTGGTAGCCTGTCCCGTAGCTTTGGCTTTGGGCGTTAGCCGAGCTGATCTCCTCCTGCCGGAGAGAGAGGGGGCGATCGACAACCGGCCTTGACGCCTTAGCAAAAAAGCCGCTTTTGCGGCTTCATTAGCTTGATGCCTAGTGACTTTAGGATCTGCACACAAAGGCCAAACGTCAAGGGCTTACGTTACGTTCTATACTTGCGGAATCGAATCAATGCCAAAAGGCTCGACATTGCTCGCCGCCGATTTTTTGCGAGCAACGATTATAGCCATTGGGTCTTTAGGCGATCACAGGCTGGTTTGTGTCGGTGATAAGGCTTCGGTCCGTTCGTAATCGACTTGGCAGCTGATACAACGTTCGGCGGTGGGATTGGCTTCTAAGCGGGCTATTGGGATCGGCTGGCCGCAATCGAGACAAATGCCGTATTCGCCACGTGCGATACGCAGCAGAGCGGCTTCGATGGCCCGGATTTCCTGCACGTGTCGGTCGATGTTCGCTAAATCCAAATCGATCACCAAGTGGGCCACAGAGGCTTCTTCCTGATCGTGGACTTCTCCAGCCACATCCGTGAAATGTTCGCTGTCCGAGCGGACCACCTCTTCTTGTACACCTTGTCGCAGCCCTTTGAGGCGGCTCTCAAGGCTTGTCCGGAATCGTTCGATTTGCTCGTCGGTCAGTGCCTTGACCATGATCATCCTCGCTACATGAAAGCGGCAGTTTAGAGGGTAGCCGAATATCAGGCGACTTTTTCAAGGCAGTCGCGTAAATACGTGGAACCGATGTACGCCACAAAAGGATCAGATGTCCCTTGGACTCACACCGAAACCCACTTTCATTTACGCCGTCATTAAAGCTAACCAGGAAAAAATCGTCTTAGCCTATTAGTTTGGTTTTTTTAAGCTCAAGCGAAATGGGCGTAAATTCAGATTATTTCTGGACCAAGGTCCGATCCATCCACCCTTTAATGTAATTCCACAGGGCAAATAGATCGAACCTTATACTTAGCGGTCTGGCTCAAAGATAAGGTTTCAGTAATTGAGTTAAATCTTCCGGAATCGGCGATTTAATGGAAACTCTAAGCCGACATTCCTCATTGATAGGCCAGACCGGTACCGCCCATGGCGTCAGAAGCGGCGTCCGCCGCCAAAACCACCGCCTCCGCGCCTACTGCCGCCGAAACCACCATTGTCTCCCCGCTCCTCGCGAGGACGGGCCTCATTTACGGTCAAGCTACGGCCACTGACTTCCTTGCCGTGCAGGGCAGCGATAGCGGCTTGCGCCTGCTGATCGGTCCCCATTTCCACGAAACCAAAGCCTTTGGAGCGGCCGGTATCGCGGTCGGTAATCACATGGGCGGATTCCACTGTGCCGTGTGGAGAGAATAGCTGCTCCAATTCGCTGTTGCTAACGCTATAGCTCAAGTTGCCGACGTACAATTTCTTGCTCACAAAAAACTCCTCAAGAGGGACAAAAAACCTAACTAATAAAATGAATAAAAACCCGATCGAGCAACTTATGCGAGCTCGCCGATTTTGTTAGTAAACAACGTTTCCGCCTGCGATTCTGTAGGTATACATCCTTATGGATGCGACAAAATCCCCGGCAACGGCGACGATCGTGGCTCCACTCCATTCGGCAGCGGGTTAACGCCGCCGGCCGCCGCGTTTTCCTCGCGGACGTTCCTCGTTGACGCGCAGGCAGTTGCCGCGCAAATTGCGTCCGTTCAAAGCGCCGATCGCGGCGCGCGCCTCGTGGCCTTCCATTTCGACAAAACCGAAACCGCGGCAGCGGCCGGTGAAGATATCCCGAGCGAGCTCGATCGAGCGGACTCGTCCGTGTTCAGCAAAAAGCTCGGTAAATTCTTTTTCAGTGCAATCGGCCGGCAAGTTCCCGGCGTAGATTCTAAGCATGGCTGTACTCCTATAAGCACAAATCGCAGCGGCCTGCGATTTGACCGGCGCTGGCACCGTGTAGCCCTGATCCGCAACAGAGCATAACAGGACATGACCGAGGCCAATAAAGGCACATATAAGATTCCTGAATTCGCCTAATTTGTCGGTCGGCGCAGGGCCGGCTCAAGCATTTATTTGGGATTGAAGAAACGCGCGGCGACGGCTTACATGAGACGGCACACGCGAGGGTTTGCGGGAGGAGGCGAGACACAGAAAGGTGCCGGATGGCATTCATCAAGGGAAAAGGCCGGGGATCCTCAGAGCACAGATCGGTGTGCGTCGCGACAAACTAACCACAGCATAACGCGATTGGGTCTTGATGGCTAATCCAATTTTCGCGCGGACGATCCCAACCTTGCGCCCGTTGCCGACCGTGCCCAATATGCCTGCCAAAGCTAATGATGCGCAGGCTACGGCTTATTGGGCCCTGTTCCCGCGGGCTTGGCCGGGAAACACTCTTCCGCCTCCTTCTTGGCCGCCTTCAGCTTGTCGCGCAATTCCTTCGATTTCGGCGGATCGCGGAATTCCCCACCCTTTTCCCCGGGAGTATCGTACATATAGGTAAAGGTCAGGGCTTCAGAATATTCCTGATAGCCCATTCGGCTGGCGATCTTGTCCACGGCGCACACGCAGTGATACATGTTATCGAGGTTCTGCCCGCCGTGTTCCGCCATGCATTGCATGACATACTCGACCCGCGCCTGGGTGGGAAAATCGTTCGTATTATGTTTTGGAGCGGCCCGGCGAGGGGCGGCATCAGCGGAAAACGCCATCGCGGCGCAGGTCAGGAATAGGAAAAAACTGTGTCGATTCATTTTGAATTCGGATAACGTGGCGAAACAAACCGGCGCCATGATAGTGCACCAAACCGAAACGGGGCAATTCGCGGATCAATTACGGCGATGATTTTAAACCGGGGCAACATTACCGGCGTGGTGCTCGCGGGCGGCCGGGCGCGGCGCATGGGCGGCGAAGACAAAGGGCTGATTCCGTTCCGCGGCAAGCCGCTCGTGGCCTATGCCCTGGACGCCTTGGATGCGGTGGTGGGACAGATTTTCGTCAACGCCAACCGGAACCACGCGGCTTACGCGCGCTTCGGCTATCCGGTCATCGCCGACCGGACCGACAGCTTCGATGGCCCCTTGGCCGGGCTCCTCCGCGCCATGCAGGCCGCCGAAACACCCTACGTGCTCACCGTGCCTTGCGATGCGCCCCTGGTCACCGGCGAACTGTTGGCGCGGCTGTGCACCGTCCTGCGGGAGACGGAGGCCGAACTCTCCGCCGCTCACGATGGCGAACGGCTGCATCCGGTATTCCTGCTGGCCGAGCGGCGCCTCGCCGCCGACCTCGAAGCCTATCTTGTCCGCGGCGAACGGAAGGTCGAGGCGTGGCTCCACCGGCACAAGCTGGCGCTCGCGGATTTCAGCGACCATCCGGAATTGTTCGCCAACATCAATACGCCGGCGGAATTGGCGGAGCTGGAAAAATCCGCGGCCCGTTCGGCCGCTCCGGCTATTCCAGATAGGCTTTGAGCCGGGGCGGCGCGGTTCGCCGCGTCAGGCGGCTCCGTAGGTCCCATTCCTGTTCTTTGGCCACCGGTACCTGAAATTGAATTTCCTTGCCGATCATTGCAGCAATGGGAATTCCGCCCCGGTACAGCACCCGATTGCCAGGCAGCGCGGGAATCCTGCCGCCCGGCGTCACGATGCCCGCCAAGTTGAGAGGATCGGCGGCGCTCAGGGCGATGAGGCTTTCGTCGTCTGTTTGCTTGCGCGCCGAGCGGAGCGATTCCACCGCTTCCGGCAGGGCGAACTGCTCGCCGAAATGGCCGGCGACGAACCGTCCGCCGCGAATCTCGCCGCGCGCTTCCAGGCGGCGATAAACGCGCAAAAGGTCCTGCCAGGGCGGGGCGGTGGTTTCGCGGGCCAGCAAGGCCCGGAACACGACCCCATAGCGTTTCAGGAGCACGCCGGCGACATGCTTCACCGCCTCTCGGCCTTGATCCTCGGACCGACTCCGCTCCGTTTCCATTCCCAAAGCTGCCAAAGGCCGCACCAGAGTCCAGCGGCCGGCCTCTTCCATCCCGAACGAAAAGCCGCGGTGGCGCTGTTTTTTCTGCTCCGGGATCAAGAGCGCCCGAAGCCCCGCGTAGCTGTCCGAAGCCACGAACCCGCGCGCCACCAGCTCGCCCAAGGCCATTTCCAGCTGGGTTTGCAGCAGGCCGGCGGCTTCGGCCAATTCCTCGAAAAACAAGGCACCCCGCTGCTCCAGAGTTGCCGCGACCTGCCGCGCGGCGCCCGACAGTTCGGACGCGTCGCCGGGTTCGGCGAAGCGCCGCCACAAGCCGAGGTGTCGCCGGCCGAGCAGGCTCAAGGGCGAGGATTTGACCGGCCCCTGCCCGCCCTTGGCGGCGGAGAGCCGGGTCCAGACGATCTTGCCGGCGAGACACAAACTGTCCAGCCAGGCCGGATCGTAGTCGGCGATGCGGGCCGGCAGGAGATCGCCTTCCCAGGCGACGGCGGCGGCCTCGAATCCTTCCAGCTGCGCGAGCGCGGCCGCCAGGGCTTGCGGCCCCTGCAGCCGAAAGTCGGGGTGCAGGTGCTGCCAGCGGAATAGAAAGCGCATGAAAACGCCGGTCGCCACCGGTTCGATTTCCTGCCGCAACCGGTTCAGGGTATAGCGGTGAATGCGGGCCAAAAGGCGCCGCTCGCACCATTCCTCTTGTTGAACTCCCTCTCCCTTTGGGAGAGGGTCGGGGTGAGGGCACGGAGTGAACCGCCCGCGCAGCACGAAACCCTCGGTTTGCAGCGCGTACAAGGCCGCTTCGATGCGGCTCACGGGCAGATCGAGGCTGTCCGCAAGTTCCGCCGCGGTGACCGGCCCCAAAGCGCCGAGCCGGCCGCGCAGGACTTCCCAGAGCGCATCTTCCGGTGTCCAGGCTTGTTCGCCGAATTCGGCCGGCAGCCTCTGCATGATCGTAGGATAGGTGAGCATAGCGCCACCCGCCGAATGGCCGGGCTCGCGAGAGCCTTCCTTGATTTCGGGATACACCGCCCAAAACTGCGGCAGCCTTTCCGCCGCCAGCCATAGTGCCCGCCCGTTCGAGAGCCGCACAGCGGCCGCCCGGTCCTGCAAGGCCAGTTCCCGGAAAAATCCCCGCCAGGCCGGCGCCGCTTCGGTCTCGTCCAGAAAGCCCGTGGTTTGCAGCGCATCGTGCAGCTCCTCGGGGTTGCCGGCCTCGGGCCAGGCTTCCTGGCGCACCCGCGCAATGGCGGCCGGGTCCAGCCGGCCGAGATCGTCGGCTTCGGCCGGATCCAGCCAACGGCGGCTGGCGACGGCGCGGGTGCGCCGCTCTTCCAGGGGGGCATCGTCGAGAAAGCTGTAAACCTTGGAATTAACGATCTCCGCCGCCAAGGGCGAGGGCTCGACCAAATCCCGGCAAACCACCTTGACGGCTCCGGTTTCGATGCCGCGAATGACCTCGGTCAGCCGATCCAGGTCCATGGCTTCGGTCAGGCAGTCGTGGAGAGTCTGGTGAACCAGGGGATGATCCGGAATTTCCCGGTCGCCGGCGATGTTTTCGAAGCAGGCCAGCTGTTCGGGGAACACGCTGGCCATCAGGTCCTCCGCCTGCAGGCGGAGCAGATAGGGCGGCGTTTTCTTCCCGCCCTGAAAGCGCCGGAGCGCCAGGGCGCAGACCGCATTCCAGCGCCAGCGCACGGTGAACATGGGCGCGGCGAGCAGGGCCTGCACCAGGAGATCGCGCAGTGTCGAGGCGTTCAGGTATTTGACGGCGTCCTCCAGGGCGAAGCTTTGCGAGCCGCCCAGGGACAGGATGATCGCGTCCTCGGTCGCAGCGGCCTGCAGTTCGAAATTGAAGGTCCGGCAGAACCGCTTCCTGAGCGCCAATCCCCAGCCCCGATTCACCCGGCTACCGTAAGGCGCGTGAATGATGAACTGCATGCCCCCGGACTCGTCGAAAAACCGCTCGAAAACCAAGGTATCCAAGGTGGGCAGGATGCCCAGGGCCAGCTTCGCCGCGGCGAGATAATTGACGGCCTGCTCGGCGGCGGCGGGGGAAATGCCGATGTCCTGTTCCAGGAAAGCGAGCGCGGCGAGAAGATTCAGCGTTCCCTCTCCCTCTGAGGGAGAGGCTTTAAGAGAGGAGCCTTCGAACCGCTCCTCGACCTCCCGCCGCAAGCGCGACACCGCCCATGACAGCTCGAACGTGCGCCCCGGCGCCTCGCCGAACCAGAACGGGATGGTGGGCGGCTGATGCTTGGCGTCCTCCACCCGCAGAATCCCGGCCTCCAGCCGCAGCACTTTCCAGCTGGCGTTGCCCAGTTGGAAGATGTCCCCCGCCAGGCTTTCGATGGCGAAATCCTCCGCCACCGTGCCGATGAATTCGCCCGAAGGCTCCAGGATCACCCGGTACTCGGCATTGTCGGGAATCGCGCCGCCACAGGTCACGGCGGTGAGCCTGGCGCCCTTCCGCGCCCGGAGCCGCCGATGGATGCCGTCGCGGTGAAGGTAGGCTCCACGCTGGCCGCGCCGTGTGCCGAGACCCTCGGCCAGCATTCTCACCACCTCGTCGAACTCCTTCCGGCTCAAGTCCCGATAGGGATAAGTCCGGCACACGATTCGATAGAGCTCCTCCTCGCCGAAATCCTCGCAGGCCACCATAGCGACGATTTGTTGGGCCAGCACGTCCAGCGGTTTTTCCGGCATGCTCAGGCGATCCAGCTCGCCGCGGCGAACGGCGTCCAAGAGGGCGATGCATTCCACCAACTCGTCGCGGCTGGTGGGGAACAAACGCCCCTTCGGCAAGCCGCCCGCGAAGTGCCCGGAACGCCCGACCCGCTGCAAGAAGGTCGAGATGGCGCGGGTGGAGCCTAGCTGGCAGACCAGGTCCACCTCGCCGATGTCGATGCCCAGCTCCAGCGAGGCCGTGGCGACCAGGGCCTTCAGCTTTCCCGTCTTCAGCCGATGCTCGGCGGACAGGCGCTGCTCGCGGGAGAGGCTGCCGTGATGGGAGGTGACGTGCTCCTCGCCGAGCCGGTCGCTCAAGGCGCGGGCCACGCGCTCGGCCAGGCGCCGGGTGTTGACGAAGATCAGCGTGGTCCGGTGCCCTTCGATCAGCGCCGCCATGCGGTCGTAGAGGCTCTTGGCTGCCTCTCCGGACAACACCGCTTCCAAAGGCGAATCCGGCAGTTCGATGGCGAGATCCCGCTGGCGCCGGTGTCCCGTATCGATGATGCGGCAATCGGCACCGCCGGTCAGGAAGCGGGCGACTTCCTCGATGGGACTTTGGGTGGCGGAAAGTCCCACCCGATTGAGTTTCTGTCCGGCCAGCCGCTCCAACCGTTCCAGCGAAAGCGCCAGGTGCGAGCCGCGCTTGCCGCCGACGAGCGCGTGGATTTCGTCCACGATCACGGTGCGCACGGTTTTCAGCATGCGCCGTCCGCTTTCGCTGGTGAGGAGGATATAGGCGGACTCCGGCGTCGTGACCAGGATGTGGGGCGGGCATTTGCTCATGACGGCCCGGAGGGCGGCCGGGGTGTCCCCGGTGCGGACTTGGGAGCGGATCGCCACCCGCGTCGCGCCGTGTTCGAACAGCTTGGCGTTGATGCCTTCCAGCGGCGCTTCCAGGTTCTTGTGGATGTCGTTGCTGAGCGCCTTGAGAGGCGAGATGTACAGCACGCGGGTTTCGTCCGGCAGCCCGAACACCTCGCCCTCCCGCACCAGATCGTCGATGGCCGCGAGAAACGCCGCCAGGGTCTTGCCCGAGCCGGTGGGCGCGGCGATCAATGCATGCTGCCCGGACTTGATGGCCTGCCAGGCCAGACGCTGGCACTCGGTGGGTGCGGCGAAGGTTTCGAGGAACCAGCCGGAAACAGCGGAATGAAAATGGGATAAGGCCATGGGGATTCAGCGTCCAACAGCCGGATCTTGTGGTGGTCCGCCTTCGATTCTACAGCGTTTCCGCCAGGCTGCGCCTACGGACTTGCGATGGGGGCGCAAGAGGCGGCTTGGTGCCCTTCCGCAAGGCCGTGAATCGGGGGCCGGATCTCGAGGTGAATGCCCTTCTCGAGGTCACGACTCGCCACGGGTCATTAGGGAGAGCTTGGTGATGCCCACTTGTTGGATCACCGCCATGACCTGGGCAGCCAAGCCATAGTTGATCTTGTCGTCGGCGTTGAACTGGACGGTTAGTTCACTATCGCGGGCCAGGAGCTCGGCCAATTGCCGTCCCAGGTCATCGATCCCGATCTTCTGGGAGTTCAGTTGAATCTCGCCCGCGCCGTCTATGGTCACGATTGCCAAATGATCCTGGGGCGCGGGCGTGGTGGAAACGGTTTTCGGCAGATTGATTTTCACCGATTGCGTCAGCAGAGGCGCTGTCACGATGAACACCACCAGCAGAACCAACATGACATCCACCAGAGGCGTCACGTTGATTTCGCTCATGGCTTCCTGGTCCGATTTGTTGTTGAAGGCCATCTTTAGGTTCCTTTTTGCAGGGCAAATCCCGTTTTTATCGCCAGATGAAGAAAGTCCGTGGCGAAATTTTCCAACTCCGCCTCGTACAGTTTCACCCGTCGCAGGAAAAAATTGTAGGCGAGCACCGCGGGAATCGCCGTGGCGATGCCGATGGCGGTGGCTATCAGGGCTTCGCCGATGGGCGCGGCCACCACGTCGAGGCTGGCGGAGCTGGCTTTGCTGATGTCTTGCAGGGCGTGCATGATCCCCCATACCGTTCCGAACAGGCCGATGAAGGGCGCCGTGCTGCCGATGCTCGCGAGCACCGTCAAGCCTTGCTCGATATGATGGCGTTCCTGTTGAATCCGCTGCCGGAGACTGCGTTCGAGAATCTCCTGCCGATCTCCCATGGACTGAAGGCTGGGCGAGCCGTCCGTGTGGGTCTCCCGGAGAACCTCGAATCCCGTCTGGGCGATTCGAACCAGGGGGCCGGGCGGCCCCGTGAGTGCGGCCGCCGCGCCGAAGCTCGGCGCGTTCCAAAAGGCACGGCTATAGGTGCGATTGGCCCGCTGCAATCGCCACTGTTCCCAGGCTTTCAGGAAGATGATGCTCCAGGAGAGCACCGAAAACCCCACGAGCGCCCAGAGGGTGATGTTGACGATCTGGCTTGAAGTAAACGATGACATGAAAGTTCCAAATCACTCCAAATTGAAATTGATGGGCACATTCACCCAGCTTTCCACCGGCTGTCCGTTGCGCTTGGCCGGAACGAAGCGCCATTCCCTTACGGCCTCCAGGGCGGACGAATCCAGCACCTCATGACCGGAGCTTTGATGGACGTCGACTTGGCCGCAAGTTCCATCCGCCCGGACTCTGACCCGCAGCACTACCCGGCCCTCCCAGTGGCGATGCTTGGCTACGGCCGGATACTCGGGTTTCGGGTTATGGAGATAATCCGCGCGCGCGCTTTCCTCGGGCCTTCCCGATCCGCTATTCCCCGGGCTGGCGGATCGATTCTGGGTTTCGGCCGGCGGGCTTTGCCGATCGGAAGACCGGGTGATCGGTTCCGCCGAAGGTTCGGCCTCGCGCGCTGGTGGCGCTCCCGTTTTC